>NZ_VWWH01000076.1:0-36065 GCF_011753045.1 Burkholderia sp. Ap-955 | reverse complement strand
CCACCCGCGCCGCCGCGGCCCGCAGCGTGATGCTGCCGTGGCCGCGCGCGTCGCAGGCGCCGGCCACGCTGTCCGTCACGCAGGACGGCACGGGCCGCCCGTGGGCCACGATCGAAAGCCTCGCGGCGGTGCCGCTGCGTTCGCCGTTCGCGGCCGGCTACCGGATCACGAAGACCGTCACGCCCGTGTCGCCCGCCGTCAAGGGCGTGCTGACGCGCGGCGACGTCGTACGCGTGCATCTCGACATCGATGCTCAGAGCGACATGACGTGGGTCGTCGTCAACGATCCGGTTCCGGCCGGTTCGACGATCCTCGGCTCGGGCCTGGGCCGAGACTCCGAAGCCGCGACCCAGGGCGAGAAGACGCCGGACGGCGCGTGGCCGGCGTTCATCGAGCGCGACTTCGACGGCTACCGGGCGTACTACGACTATCTGCCGAAGGGCAAATTCTCGGTCGAGTACACGGTGCGGCTGAACAACGTCGGCACGTTCGGGCTGCCGCCGACGCGTGTCGAGGCGCTGTACGCGCCGTCCGTGTACGGCCTGTGGCCGAACCCGCCGATGACGGTGAAGCCGGCCGAAGCGGGCAAGTAACGAGGCCTTGATGATCGATCCGGTATTGCCGCGGCCGGCGCGTTTCGCCGGCCGCGTATTCGTTGCCATCGTGCTGGCCGCGCCGCTCGTCGCGCATGCGCTGCCGAGCTACGACGAAGTGCGCCGCAACTGGCGCAGCTCCGACTGGGTGCTGCTCGCGCGCGACGGCACGCCGCTGCAGCGCACGCGCGTCGACCTCACCGAACGGCGCGGCGACTGGGTGTCGCTCGCCGACGTGTCGCCCGCGTTTCGCGAGGCGATCGTCGTGTCCGAAGACAAGCGCTTTTATAAACACAGCGGTGTCGACTGGCGCGGCATCGCCGGCGCCGCCTGGGGCAACCTGTGGAACGAGCGCACGCGCGGCGCGTCGACCGTCACGATGCAGCTCGCCGGGCTGCTCAGCGATTCGCCGCGCCGGTCGGGCCAGCGCTCGCTGCCGCAGAAGGCGTCGCAGGCGGTCAACGCGCTGCTGCTCGAGCGCGGCTGGCGCAAGGACCAGGTGCTCGAGGCCTACCTGAACCTCGTGCCGTTCCGCGGCGAGACGATCGGCCTCGCCGCGCTGTCGCAGGTGCTGTTCGGCAAAGCGCCGTCGGGCCTCGATGCACGCGAAGCCGCGATCGCCGCCGCACTCGTGCGCGCGCCCAATGCAACGCCTGCGAAAGTCGCCGAGCGCGCATGCCGGATCCTGCGCGACATGCATGCCGAGCCGGCCTGCGCGTCGCTCGACGGCTACGTGCAGCTCGTCATCGCGCGCCCGGCCAGCGCGGCCCGCGACGACGGCGCCGCCCTCGCCCCGCACTTCGCGCGACGCATCGCGGCCGAGGTGCGGCCAACGGCCGGCGCGCAGATACGCACGACCCTCGATGCGCCGCTACAGCGCTTCGCGCGCGACACGCTGGTGCGCGCGCTGACCGAACTCAACGCGCCCGCGCACCGGCGCAACGTGCAGGACGGCGCGGTCGTCGTGATCGACAACGCGACCGGCGAGATTCGCGCGTGGGTCGGCTCGTCCGGCGCGCTGTCGGGCGCGCGCGACGTCGATGCCGTGCTCGCGCCGCGCCAGGCCGGCTCGACGCTCAAGCCGTTCCTGTATGCGCAGGCGATCGACGAGAAGCGGCTGACGGCCGCGTCGCTGCTCGACGATGCGCCGATCAACCTCGCCGCCGGCGGCGGCCTGTACATTCCGCAGAACTACGACAAGGATTTCAAGGGCTGGGTGAGCGTGCGCAGCGCGCTCGGCGGTTCGCTGAACGTGCCGGCCGTGCGCACGCTCGTGCTCGTCACGCCGCACCGCTTCGCGCGCACGCTGACCGCGCTCGGCCTGCCGCTCGCGCAGGAAGGCGACTACTACGGCTTCAGTCTCGCGCTCGGCAGTGCGGACGTCACGCTGCTGTCGCTGACCAACGCGTACCGCGCGCTTGCGAACGGCGGTGTCGCGCGCAAGGTCATCGACGTGCCGGCGCCGGCGTCCGGTGCAGCCGGCGCATCGGCCGCGTCACCCGCCCGCGCAGCCGACGGCACGCGCGTGTTCAGCGAGGCGGCCAGCTTCGTCGTGACCGACATCCTGTCCGACAACAACGCACGGGTGCGCACGTTCGGCTTCGACAATCCGCTCGCGACGCGCTTCTTCTCGGCGGTCAAGACCGGCACCAGCAAGGACATGCGCGACAACTGGACGGTCGGTTTCACGTCGCGCTATACGGTCGGCGTGTGGGTCGGCAATGCGGACGGTTCGCCGATGTGGGACGTGTCGGGCGTCACCGGGGCGTCGCCGGTGTGGTCGGCGGTCGTCGGCTACCTGCACCGCGACCAGCCGAGCCGTGCGCCGCGCGCGCCGGCCGGCGTCGAGACGCGCCGCATCACGTTCGAACGCGATATCGAACCGTCGCGCAACGAGTGGTTCATCGCGGGAACGGCGGTCGACACGATCCGGCTCGCCGCCCCCGTCACGCCGGGCAAGGACGGCGCGCGCGCGCCGTTGACGATCGGCACGCCGACCGACGGCACGATCTTCGCGATCGACCCGGACATTCCGCCGAAGAACCAGCGGATCTGGTTCGAGCGTTCGGCCGGGCGCGCCACGAAATTCGCGTGGCGGCTCGACGACAAGGTGATTGGGCATGCCGATCGCGTCGCGTGGATGCCGTGGCCGGGCCGGCACCGGCTCGAACTCGTCGATGCGCGCGGCAATGTGGCCGATGCAATCAGCTTCGAGGTACGCGGCGCATTCGCGAAGGCGGCCGCGCGCAAGCCCTGAGCGCGTGAGTGGGTGAGCCGGCTTTACTCGCCGGCCGCGTTCGCCTTCGGCGACTGCGGTTGTGCGGAGAAGTCGAGTGCCGGCGCGGTCGAGATCGCCGCCTCGTTCGCGACGCCGAAGTTCGGGCGCGGCTGGTAGCCGAAGAGCCTCGCGATCACGACGCCCGGGAACTGGCGGATCTGAACGTTGTAGCGCTGCACCGTCTTGATGTAGCGGCCGCGCGCAACCGCGATGCGGTTTTCCGTGCCTTCGAGCTGGGTCTGCAGGTCGCGGAACGCTTCGTTCGCCTTCAGCTCCGGATAGCGCTCGGACACCACCATCAGCCGGCTCAGCGCACCCGACAGCTCGCCCTGCCGCTGGTCGAACGCCGCGAGCGCGGCCGGATCCTTTGCCATCTCCGGCGTCATCTGCACGCTGCCCACGCGCGCACGGGCCGACGCCACCTCGGTCAGCACGCGTTCCTCGTGCGACGCGTAGCCCTTCACCGACGCGGCGAGGTTCGGCACGAGGTCGGCGCGGCGCTGGTACTGGTTCAGCACTTCGGACCACGCGGCATTGATGTCCTCGTCCGACGACTGGATCGCGTTATAGCCGCACCCCGCGAGCGGAGCCAGCACGCAGCACACGAGCAGGATTCGAAACCATTTCATGGTGGAAGTTTCCGGTTGAGCGCTCCGGATGGAGCGGCAGGTGAAAAGAAGCGAGTGAGCAGAGACCCTGCGCGCGGTGGCTACCAGCGGCCCGATGCACCGCCGCCACCGCTCGAACCGCCATCGCCGCGGAACGAATCGGCGCTCGAGCTCGAGTTCGACCGGGAGCCGGACGAGGAAGACGACGAAGACGAGCCGATGCCCATCAACTTTGCCCAGATCACGGCGAGCACACACAGCACACTGAAGATGCCGGACAACACTTCCCCGACCGAATAGTCCATCTCGCGCCCGATCGCGATGATCATGAACAGCGTCCCGCCCACGATCGCCGTGTATTTGCGCACGCGCGCCGACAGGAACAGGTTGATGCCGAGCAGGCACGGCGCGACACCGGCCGCCGCCGGGACGAACAACGCGGCGACCAGCATGGCTTCGAGATCGCCGTTGAAGATCGCGCCGACCGGCAGCATCACGATCGGCACGACGGCCGCCACGAGCCACGCCGCCAGCAGCGCCACCCGGCGACGCAGTTGCCGCCACTGCGCGACCACGCCCAGCACGACGTTGGCCACCCCAAGCAGGAACCAGAACCGCACGCCGCCCGTATTCGCATGTTTCCGCACCGGCAGGCCGTTCGGCTGGTACTGCTCGCCGCCGGTCCGTGCGTCACGGGGCGGTGCGTTCGTGGCATCCGTCGTGGTCGTGGTCGCCGTGGCCGTTTCGTATGCGTCGTCGCGCCCGCCGGGCGCCGTCGCGGGTGCCCCCTGCTCCGGCGTGGCGACGTCCGCCGGCATCATTTCGCGTGCCAGCGCGTCCACTGCATCGCTGATGCCGCCTTCAATGCGGTTCTCGCGGAATGCCGGCACGATCCGCTCACGGATGATCCGGCCCGCGACGATGTCCGGAATCGTGCCTTCGAGCCCGTAGCCGACTTCGATCCGCACGGTATGATCGTTGAGCGCGGCGACGAGCAGCAGGCCGTTGTTGACCTCGGCCTTGCCGAGCTTCCACTGGTCGAATACGGTGGTCGCGAACTGTTCGATCGTCGATTGCCCGGTCGACCCGACCAGCAGGATCGCGATCTGCACGCCGAGCCGTTGTTCGACCGCGGCGAGGCGGTCGGTCAACTCGGATGTGCAGGCGGCGCTCAGCACGCCCGTGGTGTCCGTCACGCGGCCTTTCAGCGGCGGTGCGACTTCGGGTTTTGCGGCGACCGGATAGGCCGCTGCGGCGGCCACGTGCGAGCAGGCCGACTGGGCCGGGGTGAAGGGTGTGGCGGCCGACGAAACAGCGACGGCAGTGCTGCCGTCCTCGGTTGGCGCTGCAATGGCCGCGCCACCGAACAACACGACCGCGCCCGCCAGCAAGGCCGCGGCCTTCCGGAAGCCGGGCCTGCGAGCCCCACCCTTCGTGCTGCGTGTGTGCGGAATGCCGTTTCGGGTCGTGCCTGCCCGCGCTGCCGGATCGCCCTCGCCACCCGGCAGGCCCGGCCGGCCCGTCTGTCGTTTCAAGTTCATGTCGGAAACGGCGCGCCGGCTCCATCGGAAGCGACGCGTTCTCTCGTCGTTTTTAATCGTCCCGCAGCATAACCAATTGCGAAGGGAACTGAAAGGTTTCCGGTCGGCTCCCGGACCTCGTCATTTCAGTATGCCGTCGTATCGCCGCGATGCCGGCAAAGCCGTGTCGCGCATGACACGCTCGGCGGCAGGCTGCCCCCGACCACAACCGGGCCAACCGGGCAAGCAGCCCCCCGATTCGAGACATAGAATATGAACGGCACCGTCTCTCCGGCGCCCACCGGTTGCCCCACTCTCCTCAAGGCCCGCGACCATGGACATTCACCCCGGCCGTTTCATCCGCCCCGCGCTGGGCACGCTCTGCGTCGCCACCCTCGCGACGCTTCAGGCGTGCAACGGCGATGCCTGCTTCGGCGTGGATGCCTGCTTCAACAACAACACGCAGACCGTCGCAATCTCGGGCACGGCCGCGACGGGCGACGCGCTCGCCAGTGCGCAGGTGACGGTCAGCTGCGTGACGGGTTCGGCGACCACGCTGACGGATGGCGGCGGCAACTACCGCGTGACGGTCAATGCCGCGCTGCCGTGCGTGATCACCGTGACGTCGGGCGGCACGACCCTGCATTCGCTCGCGTATGCAGGCGGCACGTTCAATACGACGCCCGAGACCGAGCTGATGCTGGTCTATCTCGCCGCCCAGCTCGGCACGAACACGGCCACGTTGATCGGCAATTTCCAGGGGAATTCGCGCTATCAGCAGGCGATGAACAGCGCGAACACCGTACAGGCCGCGCAATCGGCCGTGGTGACGAACCTGCAGCAGCGCTATTCGGTGGCGTTCGCGACGCCGGCGTTCCTGACCACGTCGTTCACCGTCGGGCAACCGGGTGTCGACAGCGATCTCGTCGCACTCGCGAAAGCCGGTGCAATCGACTCGAACGGGATGCCGGATCCGGTGGCCGTCTCGCTGCTGACGCAGGCCGGCGCGGCGCATCCGCTATAAGGGGCCGGTGGCGGGAAGAAGATCGCCCGATATCGGGCGTCAGGTGCGCGCTTGGGGCTCGCCGTCGGCCAGCAGCGCCCACCGTTCGTGGTCGCGCCATTCGCCGCCGATGCGCAGATAGCGCGGCGAAAACCCCTCTTTCGTGAAACCGAGCCGCCGAACCAGCGCAATCGACGCGTGGTTGCCAGGCTGGATGTTCGCTTCGAGCCGATGCAGCCCGAGTTCACCGAACGCGACGCCGATCGCCGCGCGCGTGGCTTCGGTCATCAGCCCCGTGCGGCTGAACGCCGCCATGCCGTAGTACCCGAGATACGCGCTCTGGAACACGCCGCCGACGATCTCGTTGAGGTTCACCACGCCGACCACCGCTCCGGACGTGCGTTCGCGCGCGACGAGGCCGACGTTCGGCCCCGTCAGGCAGCGGCCGAACCACTGGTCGAATCCCGCCTGGTCGGTGAACGAGTCGACCCACGGCAGATGGTGGCTGCGGCTCGCGCGGTTGGCGGCGATCAGGTCGGCGGCATCGGTTCGGGCGACGCGATTCAGCAGAATCGGGTTCATGGGTCGGTCGACAGCCGGCACTTATGCCGCCTCCCCGCGCCCACACGCGACTGGCGCGGCCTGGGCCTGCTGCTGCGACAGGTACCGCAGCAGCTTGGTGACCATCCACACGACGATGCACGACAGCGCGACGAAGAACACCGCGAGCGGCGTCAGCACGTGAATCGACACGAAACCGGCCAGCCCCATCATCGCGGACGACACGAGCAGCAGCGCGCATCCGAGGATCGCGCTCGTCAGGCCGGCGATATGCGGAAACAGCGAATTGCCCTTGGCCATCAGCGTCGGATACATCGCGCCCGCGCAGAAGCCCATCACGAGCACCGGCGTCGCAAGCGTCCATACGCGCAGCCCGACGGTCAGCGCCAGCACCAGCATCGCGACCGACGCGCCTGCCATCACGCGCGCGCCGATGCGCAGCCGTTGCTCGGCGCTCGGCAGCCCGGGCCGGTGAATCCGGTTCGACAGGCCGCCGAGGAAATACATCAGCCCGATCCCGAGCGCGAGATAGCCGAAGAAGGTCGGCGGCTTGTGCAGCGTGGTCTGCACCATGAACGGCCCGACGATGTTGAACACGAGCAGGATGCTGTAGCACAGCCCCTGTGCGAGGAAGCAGCTCTGGAACACCGGGCTCGCCAGCACCTTGCCCGCGTTCGTCATCAGCGTGCGCGGCTCGAGATGCACGGGTTTCGGCAAGGTTTCGCGGTATCGCCACAGCAGCGCCCACATCACCAGCGAGTACACGAGCAGGAACACGAGGCATGCGCGCCAGCCGAACCATTCCTGCAGGTGCGCACCGATCACCGGTGCGACGATCGGCGCGAGCCCCCACGCGATCGACATGTACGTAAACGCGTGCATCAGCGCCTGGCCGGAGAACGAATCGGTGATGATCGCCTTCGCGAGCAGGTTGGTGGTCGCGATTCCGAAGCCCTGCAGGCAGCGTGCCAGCACGAACGTCTCCAGGTTCTGCGCGCCGAGCGACAGCAGGCAGCCGATCGTGTAGATCACGAGCCCGAACGCGAGCACGCGCTTGCGCCCGTAGGCATCGGCGACCGGCCCGAAAATCAGCTGGCCGAGTGCGTAGGCCGCCATGTAGCCGGACACGCTCGACTGGATCGCCTGCGGCGTGGTGGCGAACGAACGTGCCATGTCGGGCAGCGCGGGCACGTAGATGTCGATTGCGAGCTGGCCGGCGGACGCGAACAGGCAGATCAGGAACAGCAGGAAACGCGGCGAATTCGACTCGCGCGCGGGAGTGAGCGTGGCGTTCATGACGACGGGGAAGGAGATCGGGCAGCAGTGCCGCAGCGTCAATGTTCGAATGTCGAACACGCGTGCGTGTCGCGGCGAATTCCGTATTGTGCCTGTTGTTGCATCGGGCGACAGGATTCCCCTGGCACGGGCGAGGTTGAATGCCGATTGCGGAGCGTCCCGACATGCGCTGACCGGGCCGGCCGGCGGCGGTTTTAATGTTGATTTAAGCCGACGGCCGCATTGTCTCGGATGGCTCACTCCGTGAGCCGCACGTCATTGTTGATTCGATCAGTCTCGTTTGATGGAGATACGAAGATGCGATTCCGTTCGTATATGGCGGCGGGCGCGCTGGCGCTGGCGCCCGTGTTCGCCCTCGCCGGGCAGGCCGGCGCGGCGGCCGCCCAACCGATGTTCGTCAACGTCGACGGGCAGGCCGTGCCCGTGAAAGCCGAAACGCGCGTCGTCCAGACGGCCGTCGGCCCGATGAAGGTCAGCACGTGGAGTTGGCACAGCCCGCAAGGCGGCGCGAGCTTCGAGATGCAGACGTCGTCGTCGGGCGGCCTGCCGCCCGCGGCAGCGTTGCGGCAAATGCAGGCCGTGCAGTACCGGATGCAGGCGGCCCAGGCGCAGATGGTCGCGATGCAGCAGCAGATGATGGCGCTCCAGCACATCGCGCTCGCCAACGCGTTCGCGATGCCGATGCCGCAGCCCGTCGGGTTCGCGATGCCGGCGTGGGCCGCTCCCCAACCGTTGCTCGTCATCGTCCCGGCACAGCCGCCGATGCCGTCGGCGGCCCCGGCAACGCGGGCCGCACCGGCCGCACCCGCCGCGCACGGCCCGGAAATCAAGGCCTGACACGCTTCGCGCCGCCCGGCACGGCGCGCTCGAACCGCCGGCACGTGCCGGCGGTTTTTCATTGCGACGGCCGAATCAATACTGAGCCTGGTCCGTCGGATTCCTGAACAGCTGCTTCATCTCCGGCGACAGCGGATAGTTGAGGCTCACGCCCTTCGGCGGAATCGGCTGCATGAACCACTGATCGTAGAGCTTCTCGGCCGCCCCCGATGTCTGCATCTTCGCGATCACGCCGTCGACCACGTGCTTGAACGCCGGATCGTCCTTGCGCATCATGCACGCATAGTTCTCGTGGACGAGCGGCGTGCCCGCCACCGTGTACGCGCCCGGGTTGCGGTCCTTCGCGATCTCGCCGTACAGCAGCGGCTCGTCCATCACGAACGCGACCGCGCGCCCGGTCGTGACATTCATGAACGCCTCGGCGTGATCCTTTGCGCTGATGATCGTCATGTTCATCCCTTTTTCTTCGTTGAGCTTGCGCAGCAGCCGCTCGTCGGACGTGCCGGCCGTCGTCGCGACCGTCTTGCCGGCCAGATCCGGGAAGTCCTTCACGCCCGAATCCTTGCGCGTGCTGAAGCGGATACCATACAAAAAGATGCTGTTCGAGAACGCGGCCTGCTTCTGCCGTTCGAGCGTGTTCGTCGTCGAGCCGCATTCGAAATCGATCGTCCCGTTCTGCAACAGCGGAATCCGGTTCTGCGACGTGATCGGGATTTCCTTCACCGTCAGGTTCGGCGCCTTCAACTCGGCCTTGAGCGCGTCGATGACGCGCGACGCGATGTCCCTCGAGTAGCCGATGTTCTTCTGCTGGTTGTCCGAATACGAAAACGGCACCGACGACTCGCGGATGCCGAGCGACACGATGCCCGTGTCCTTGATCTTCTTCAGCGTGCCGGTGAGCGCCTGCGCATGCGCGGAGCCCGCCAGCGCGCAGGACAACGCGACAGCGAGCCAACGGAAGCGGTGATCCATGCTTTTCTCCTGACGAAACGTTGAACGAATCGCGATCCTACGCCCGACAAAATTCGCACCGCATCAGGGCAAGCGTCAAGCGCCCTCCGTCGCGGGCCTCCACCGGGAAAAATCGTTTCCGCAGCGCGCAAAAGCGCCTGCGCCGCACGTTTCGCCGGGTCGAGCGCCCGCAATCTTGCACCCCATGAACAGATCGCCCGTTCCAAACGGGCGTTCATGCTGCAAGACAGCATCGCAATCGTTTGCGTCTCGCATCTTTTTCACACAAAACATATTCAAGAAGCCGCCTCATTAGCCGTTACCCAATGCATGGCGCGTCGCAGCAGCCCTGCGGCGCCCGACAAAAACAAGGTCCGGTTTACGCCGGACCAGCGCCACCGCCGGCACGACGGTTATCTACGAGGATCGAGTTTCACCATGAGAACCAAGCGTTTCAATTTCGCGCTGGCGCGCTCCGCACACGCGCGCATGCTCGCCGGCATGCTGTCCGCCGCCGCCCTCCTGCCCCTCGCCGGTTGCGGCGGAGGCGGCGGCGACGGCAGCAACCCGTCTTCTTCCAACGCGGCACCTGCACCGGCGCCCGCTCCTGCGCCCGCCCCCGCACCGACCACGCCGCCCTCGTCGTCCGGCGCCAATGCGTGCACGTCGCAGCAGGCCGCCGTGCAGATGGCCGCGCAGACGGCGCCGACCGAGCCGCCGGTCGACCACCTCATCGTCAAGCTGAAAACGCTGACGGCCACGCGTGCGATGGCAGCCATCGACAACGGCTCGCGACTCGACGCGGTGATCCAGCGCGCGATGACGCGCTGGATGGCACCGGTGACCGGCAGCGCACGCGCGTACGCGAGCACGGTCACGCAAACGCCGGTGAACGTGCAGGTCGAGCGAACGATTTCGAACGGCGCGACCGTGCTGTCGCTCGGCCAGCGCATGGCCGCCACCGACGCAGCCGCGCTCGCGCAGGCATTCGCAGCCGATTCGGACGTCGACTACGCGGAACCGGATCATCCGATGCAGATCCGCGACACGCCGAGCGACCCGCTCTACAGCCAGCAGTGGTACCTGTCCGACCCGACCGCCGGGATCGACATGCCGCCCGCGTGGAACGTGACCAAGGGCTCGCCGACCGTCGTCACGGCCGTGCTCGACACCGGCTACCGGCCGCACGGCGACCTCGTCGGCAATCTGATACAGCAAGGCTACAGCTTCATCAGCAACGTCAACACCAGCAACAACGGCTTGACGCGCGGCCCGGACGCCACCGATCCGGGCGACTGGGTCACGCAGCAGGAACTCGACAACGCCAACGGCCCGTACTATCACTGCGCAAGCCAGCCGAGCAACAGCAGCTGGCACGGCACGCGCGTGATGGGTGTGATCGGCGCGACCGCCAACAACGGCACCGGCGTCGCCGGCGTGTCGTGGCTCAGCCGAATCCTGCCGGTGCGCGTGCTCGGCAAGTGCGGCGGCATGACGAGCGACATCGCCGACGGCATGCGCTGGGCAGCCGGCATTCCCGTCAATGGCGTGCCGAACAATCCGAACCCGGCGAAGATCATCAACCTGAGCCTCGGTGGTGTCGGCGCGTGCAGCACGACGTTCCAGCAGGCGATCGACGACGTGACCGCGAAGGGCGTGACCGTGGTCGTCGCGGCCGGCAACGACGGCCTGTCGACCGGGCTCGACCAGCCCGCGAACTGCCGTGGCGTGATCACCGTCGGCGCGACCGATGCAACGGGCCGCCGCGCATCGTTCAGCAACTTCGGCGCCGATGTCGCGCTGAGCGCACCGGGCGTCAACATCCTGTCGACGTCCAACACCGGTACGACGACGCCGGGCTCCGACACCTATGACCTCGCGAACGGCACCAGCCTCGCGACGCCGCAGGTGACGGGTGCCGCCGCGCTGATGCTGTCGGTCAACGGCAACCTCACGCCCGCGCAGATCCTGCAGAAGCTGCAAGGCGGCACGCGCGCGGCGAAGCTCGCGGCCGGCACGTCGTGCACCGCGATGCCGGCAGGCTCGGGCATCCTCGATGCAGGCGCCGCCGTCGCGACGGTGAACCGGTAACCTGCACTTCGCTCGACGCGAGCCGCGCGCATGCCGACATGGCCTGCGCGCGGCTGTTTCATGACGCGCTATCGCGCTCGCCTGCGCACGCACACCGGCCGGATTACGCATCTCGAAATAACACCTGACAAAAGGGTTGACGCTTCGCACAGCGACCCATTACCATCGCTCCCGTCTAATTACATGGAGTGTTCTGTGAACACCGATGCGAGTTGTAGTTGGTCCTTGACCAACTTGACTGCTGCCTGAGGAAAACGCGCAGAGCCTCGTCTTCTGCCGCATCCCGGGAAGCAGGATGCGGCGTCCTTCCGGCCTGACTTGACTGGCCAGATCTCCCGCCGAATTTTCATTGTTGCCGAATGCACGCGATGCGCCGTCGCGCGCGTGCGTTCGTGTTGCGCGCAGCGTCAGCTGCGTGCGTTTTCCGTTCGCGTGCCGTCCGGCCGCGCGCCTTCGTGCGTGCGTCGCTGTCGATCGCCCGTGCCGATTATTCGCAACCGACAGGAGTGCAGATGAACTCAGACGACAGTAGTCGATTACCGCTCGCCGGTGCGACGCTGCGCATCGCCCCTCCGGCCGCACCGCACGCGCCGGCGAGCGTTCCCGCCTTCACCGATCCACAGCCGATCGCGCCTGACGCGACGCGGCGGGGAGCGCTCGTGCGTCGATAACGTCACGGTCGCTCCCCGCCCGCCGCCTCGTGCGCAAGGAGCGACTCATGACAACACGACACAACACATCGCAAAAGAAACAGCGCGGCTTCATCAAGGCCGGCGGCGCCCAGCAGAACGACCCGCGCATCATGCGCGCCGCGCAGGAAGCGGCCCGTCCGCTCGAAGAGACGCTGAAGTCGCTGAACACCAGCACGCGCGGCCTCACCTACGACCAGGCCGCCGATCGCCTGCAGCACTATGGCCCGAACGAAATCGCGCACGACAAGCCGCCGCACTGGACCCGCCAGTTGCTGCTCTCGTTCCACAACCCGTTCGTCTACGTGCTGCTGGTGCTGGCCGCCATCAGCTTCTGCACCGACGTCTACTTCGCGGCGCCCGACGATCGCGACTACGTGGGCATGACGATCCTGCTGACGATGGTCACGATCAGCGCGCTGCTGCGCTTCGTGCAGGAATTCCGTTCGCTGCGCGCGGCCGAGAAGCTGAAGGCGATGGTCCGCACGACGGCCACCGTGCAGCGTGCAATGACCGACACGTCCGAGCCGACACGCCGCGAAGTGCCGATGCGCGAAGTCGTGGCCGGCGACATCGTGCACCTGTCGGCCGGCGACATGATCCCGGCGGACGTGCGCCTGCTCGCGTCGCGCGACCTGTTCATCAGCCAGGCCGTGCTGACCGGCGAGGCGCTGCCCGTCGAGAAGTACGACACGCTTGGCGCAGTTGCCGGCAAATCCGCCGACATGCGGCCGGCCGGCGGGGCAACCGATACGTCGGCCTCGCTGCTCGATCTCGAGAACGTCTGCTTCATGGGCACCAACGTGGTCAGCGGCACGGCCACGGCCGTCGTCGTCGCGACCGGCGAGGACACGTACTTCGGCTCGCTCGCGCGCAACGTCGTGAGCCACAAGCGCATCGAGACGAGCTTCGACCGCGGCGTCGCGAGCGTGAGCTGGCTGCTGATCAAGTTCATGTTCGTGATGGTGCCGATCGTGTTCATGATCAACGGGCTGACCAAGGGCGACTGGCTGAGCGCGCTCACGTTCGCCCTCGCGGTGGCCGTGGGCCTCACGCCCGAGATGCTGCCGATGATCGTCAGCGCGAACCTCGCGCGCGGCGCGGTTGCGATGGCGCGCCGCAAGGTCGTCGTCAAGCGGCTGAACTCGGTGCAGAACTTCGGCGCGATGGACGTGCTGTGCACCGACAAGACCGGCACGCTCACGCAGGACAAGATCATCCTCGAACATCACCTCGACCTGTCGGGCTACAAGGACGAGGAGATCCTGCGGCTCGGCTGGCTGAACAGCTTCCACCAGAGCGGCCAGAAGAACCTGATCGACATCGCGGTCGTCGCGCGTGCCGACGAGATCGGCGAGCGCGTGAAGCCGCAGGGCTACAAGAAGATCGACGAACTGCCGTTCGACTTCGTGCGACGCCGCCTGTCGGTCGTCGTCGAGGACACGCGTGGCACGCATCTGCTGATCTGCAAGGGCGCCGTCGAGGAAATGCTGGCCGTCTCCACGCACGTGCAGGACGAGGACGGCGTGCGCCCGCTCGACTTCGTCGCACGCAAGCGGCTGCTCGAACAGGCCAGCGCCTACAACGAGGACGGCTTCCGCGTGCTCGTGCTCGCCACGCGCACGATCCCGCGCGGCGACGAGCGCCAGCAGTACCGCACCGCCGACGAACACGATCTCGTCGTGCGCGGCTTCCTGACCTTCCTCGATCCGCCGAAGGAATCGGCCGCGCCGGCGCTCGCCGCACTGCGCGAGAACGGCGTCGCGGTGAAGGTGCTGACGGGCGACAACCCGATCGTCACGATGAAGGTGTGCCGCCAGGTCGGCCTCGAACCCGGCAAGCCGATCCTCGGCACGGAAATCGAAGCGCTCGACGACGCGACGCTCGCGGAAGTCGTCGAACGCACGACCGTGTTCGCGAAGCTCACGCCGCTGCAGAAAGCGCGCATCGTCAAGGCGCTGCAGGCGAACGGCCACACGGTCGGCTTCCTCGGCGACGGCATCAACGATGCGCCCGCGCTGCGCGACGCCGACGTCGGCATCTCGGTCGACAGCGGCGCCGACATCGCGAAGGAAACCGCGGACATCATCCTGCTCGAAAAGAGCCTGATGGTGCTCGAGGAAGGCGTGATCAAGGGCCGCGAGACGTTCGGCAACATCCTGAAGTACCTGAACATGACCGCAAGCTCGAACTTCGGCAACGTGTTCTCGGTGCTCGTCGCCAGCGCGTTCCTGCCGTGGGAGCCGATGCTCGCGACGCAGCTGCTCGTGCTGAACCTGATCTACGACACGTCGCAGATGCTGCTGCCGTGGGACAAGATGGATCCCGAGTTCCTGAAGAAGCCGCGCAAGTGGGAAGCCGGCAACATCAGCCGCTTCATGCTGTGGGTCGGGCCGACGTCGTCGGTGTTCGACATCACGACGTACATCCTGATGTGGACGGTGTTCGGCGCAGGTGCGATGTATCACCTGAACGGCGGCACCGGCGGCCAGATCGTGATGAACTCGGGCTGGTTCATCGAGAGCCTGGTATCGCAGACGCTCGTCGTGCACCTGCTGCGCACGCAGAAGATCCCGTTCCTGCAGAGCACGGCCGCGCTGCCGGTGCTGCTGTCGACCTTCACCGCGATCGCGATCGGCTGCTGGCTGCCGTTCTCGCCGTTCGCGGAGTCGCTCGGCTTCATGCACCTGCCGGGCACCTTCTGGCTGTGGCTCGCCGCGACGATGGTCGGCTACATCCTGCTCGCGCAGATCGTCAAGACGATCTACGTGCGCCGCTACAAGCAGTGGTTCTGAGCTTCCTCGCTTGAAGGCGTCCTGCCGGCCCGTGCCACCTGCCCGGGCCGGCAGGCTCGCCACGCACGACAGGTGATCCCATGAAAAGAATGCTTCCGCTCGCAGCCGCGAGCGCCCTCCTCGCGCCATTCGATGCCCTTGCCACCCATCCGCTCGTCAGCGACGACACGGGCACGCAGGGCAACGCGAACTGGCAGTTCGAATTCAACGCCGAGGAAACCTCGAAACAGGAAGAAAACGGCCGCCACCAGCTGTGGAACGCGACGCTCACGCGCGGGTTCGGCGAACACGTCGATCTCTACGTGAACGCGCCGTACACACACCTGCAGACGCGCACCGACGAGAACGGCGCCGGCGTCGGCGATGTCGAGATCGGCATGAAATGGCGGTTCGTCGAGCGCGGCCCGCTGTCGATCGCGCTGAAACCGAAACTGACGACACCGACCGGCAACGACCGGCGCGGGCTCGGCACCGGCCGCGTGGGTGCCGGCGCAACGCTGCTCGCGCAGCTCGACGTCGCACGGTTTTCGTTCCTCGCGAATGCGGGCATGACATACCAGCCGAATCGCCAGGGCGACCTGACGTCAATCTGGGCCGTGTCCGGCGCGGCGATCTACAAGGCGACCGACAAGTTGCAGATCGTGGCCGACATCGGCACGTCGCGCCACACGGAAAGCGGCGCAGGCGCGAATCCCGCATTCGTGATCGCGGGCGCGATCTATTCGCCGAGGCCGTGGCTCGATCTCGACATCGGCTACCGGCGCGGGCTGAACGACCAGACCTACGATCATTCGGTGATGGGCGGCGTGACGGTGCGGTGGTAACGCATCGACGCCGCGTGTCGAACCGCAAGACGACGGGCCGCTTCCAGCGGCCCGTTTTTCATTGCGCGTCGTTCGCGCCGAACAGTTGCGCGCACACCGCGCGCCCTTCGTCGGTCAGCGCGGCGCTGCCGGTGCCGTCCTCGTTCAACGTCGTCGCGCTCAGGCCCGCTGCATCGAGCTGCGTCAGCACGCGGCGCAGCGTGCTCATCGGCAGTTGCGCGCGTTTCGCGATCTTCGGCAGCGACCAGGTCTTGCCGGCCGGATCGCTCGCGGCGTCGTTCAGCGTCGCGAGCGTCGCGACGAGTGCGGGATCGAGCGGGGCGTCATCGGATTCTGAAGTCATGGGTTGCGGTCGGTGAGCGAGACTGGGGTTTGCATTCGGGCGCCCGGCGCGCGATCGGGCGACCGCCGCCGGCTGAGGACACTATACCGCTTCGTCCGTCATGCATTCCTGATCGCGGCACGCATGAACGACACGAAGCGTGTGGTGACGGGATCGTCTCGATCCGACAGCCAGGCGAGCCCGACGCGCCACTTCGCATCCTTGCCGTCGAGCGGCAATACCGTCGCGTCGCGCAGCAGATATTGCGCACGCGACGGAATGAACGCAACGCCCGCGCCTGCCGCGACCGACGCGAGCACCGACTGCACGTCCTCGGCCTGCTGCGTCACGTGCGGCACGAAGCGGCGCTCGACGCACCACCGGTCGACCTGCGCGGCCAACCCTTGGCCGCGTGCGCGCTGCAACGCGATGAAGCCGATCTCGTTGAGCGTGCCGAGATCGGCCGGCACGCGCTTCAGGCCGAGATGCGGCGGCACCGCCAGCGCGAGCGCCTCGTCGATCACCTTGAACGACGACAGCCCTTCGTCCGACGGCAGGCGCAGGAACCCAGCATCGAGCTTGCCCGCGCGCAACCGGCGCGTCTGCTCCGCGGACGACAGGTCGCTCAGCGTGACGGCAATGCCGGGATTCCGGCTGCGAAACTCGGCGACGAGCTTCGGGACGAGCGTCAGCACCGACAGGCAGATGCCCAGCCGCAAATGACCGCGCTGCCCGCTCGACAGCTCGCGCGCGCGGGCGAGAATCTCGTCCGCATCGCGCACCAGCGCCTGCGCATCGGGCAGGAAGCGCTCGCCGAACGAGGTAAGCTCCGCGCCATGCCGGCCGCGCTCGAACAGCTTGCCGCCGAGGCTCGCCTCGAGCGCGCCGATCTGCTTGCTCAGTGCCGGCTGGCTCATGTGCAGCGCATCGGCCGCGCGGCTGAAATGACACAGCTCGGTGACCGTCAGGAAGGTTCGCAGCAGTTTCAATTCCATTCTTAAAAGGAATCGTAACGATAGAAACATTCATTTTACCGATCGAATGCGATGACGTTCAATACGGACATGCCCTTTCCGGAATCGATCGTCATGTCTCTTGATCCCGTGTGTGAATGTCCGCCCGACGACACCTCGTGCGCGCCGGCCGCCATCGACGAACGCGCCGCAACGATCGATCGGCGCGCGCCGAAACGTCGTGCCGAACGAGTCGAACATACCGAACGCGCCGACGGCCGCGGCCGCCGTTTTCGTTTCGGCGATGCGGTGGACGCGATGAGTGCGCTGAACGACGCGCCGCCGCGCCCCGTGACCGGCTCGATCGCGATCAGCTTCGCGGTGGTGTCGCGGCGCAACTGGCCGCGTTGAGCATCGGCGCTATCGATCTAAGATCGCGCCGCGTATCGCGTCATATCTCGCGCGACCGCAAGCGCGCAGGCCGCTGCGCCCTCCTCGAATCACCGATCAGCGTCTCCCAATTTCACCGAATCGCGCATCTTTTCCCGCCTTCAATCGTCATCGCCCCGCGATCGACCGTATAATTTTCCGCATCCCGCCGACCACCACGCATTCCACGCAGCCTCACCGCGCGTGAAAAGGAGACTTTCGCTTGACCGGCCTCATCGCGCGCCTGCCTCTCGCCCGGACCATCCTGCTCGTCGCCCTGTCGATGCTGATGTTCGCCTTCGCGACGAACGCGTCGTCCACGCCACGCAACCCGCCGCCGCGCGCCGCGCATGCTCATGCGCCGGCGAAGGCCGTCAAGAAAACCGTCAAGAAGAAACCGGCCCAGCGCAACAGGAAAGCCGTCAAGCATCGCCGCCCGCGCGTGAAGCACCAGGCGGTCAAGCGTCACGCAGCGCCGGCCACGCAGCAGCGTCGCGCCAAGCGCACGACCGCCGTACGCCCGCGCCCGGCCGCCAGGCCGCGCCTGATGGCGAGCTGCGGCTACAGCCCGCGCGCGGTCAATTCCCTGCATTCACGTGCGGCCTACGTGCTCGACGTCGACTCGGGCACGCCGCTGCTGGCCCGCAACGCACGCACCGTGCGACCGATCGCGTCGATCTCGAAGCTGATGACGGCCGTCGTCGCGCGCGACGCGGACCGCCCGCTGAACGGCGTGCTGCGCGTCACCGCGCACGACCGCGACACGATCAAGTTCACCGGGTCGCGCCTGCAGGTCGGCTCGGAACTGTCGCGCCGCGAGATGTTCCATATCGCGCTGATGTCGTCGGAAAACCGCGCGGCCGCCGCGCTGAGCCGCGACTATCCGGGCGGACGCGCCGCGTTCGTCAACGCGATGAATCGCGAAGCGCGCCGGCTCGGCATGCGCCATACGCACTTCCGCGAGCCGACCGGCCTGTCGCCGCACAACGTGTCGACGGCGGAGGATCTCGCGAAGCTCGTCGGCGCGGCGGCGCAGGATCCGCTGATCCGCTATTTCTCGACGGATACGTCAACCACCGTGCGCCCGGGCGACGGCGAGCTGCTGTACGTGAATTCCGATCCGCTCGTCCGCTACCGCCGCCTGCCGATCCGGCTGCAGAAGACCGGCTTCATCAACGAGTCGGGGCACGGCGTCGTGATGCGCATGCGTGTGAAGGGCCGCCGCGAAACGGTCGTGCTGCTCGGTGCGCCGACGCGCGCGGGCGTCTCGAGTGACGCCATCAAGATCCACCGCTGGCTGTCCTGTTCGATCCAGTAAGCACGCACGGGCAGCCGGCGCGTTCACCCTCACGGAGCGATGCCATGCAGGACGAATACCGCTTCAACGCATTTGGCCGGCTACTCGCCGTCGTACGCAAGAACGACCGCTGGATCGTGTTTGCTCTCGGCGCCGAAGGCAAGCGACGCCCGGCAGACCTGCACATTCCGTCCACGCTTGCCGCCGACGAATTGGCGCAATACCTCGGCGACCTGCTGCACGAGAACGCGACCCCGCGATATAGCGAAGTCGTACCGGTCCCGCTCCCCGGCGCATAACCCCCCACCCGGCCGCACCGCGATCCGGCGATCAATTTGACAGTTAAACTTGCAAGTTTAACTGTCGTGTTTTATGATCCGCCGCATGAATCCTCCACGCAAACCCGGCGTTTCCGCTGATATCGTCGCCGCCGACCTGACCCTCGCGGTCGGCCAGTTGATCCGCCGGCTCCGCTCCGAGATCGAATCCGGAGGGCTCGGCATGTCCCAGACGAGCGCGCTCGCGCGACTCGAACGGCACGGGCCGATGACGACCGCCGATCTCGCGCGTGCTGAAGCGATGAAGCCGCAGTCGATGAAGGCGACGCTTGCCAGCCTCGAGGAAGACGGCCTGGTCGAACGCGAACCGCATCCGACCGACGGCCGCCAGATCCTGTTCCGGCTGACCGCGGCCGGCCTCGACGCACGGCTCAAGCGCAACGCCGCGAAACACCAATGGCTCGGCGCCGCGATCGCGCAGCTCGATCCCGAAGACATCGCCACGCTCGCCGCCGCGATCCCGCTGATCCGCCGCATCGGCGAACAATGAATCCGGCCGGCGCGCCCCACGGCATTCGCGCGCACGGCTCCCTTCACCCCTTTCACGGAGTCCCATCATGAGCGCAACCCGTCTCGACACGAACACGGCACTCGTCGTCATCGACCTGCAGAAAGGCATCGTCGCCCTCCCCACCGCGCACCCGGTCGAACCGGTGATCGCACACACCCGTACGCTGCTCGACGCGTTCCGCAGCCGCGGCCTGCCGGTCGTGCTCGTCAACGTCGCGGGCGGCGCACCGGGTCGCACCGAGCAACCGCCGCGCACGGCACAACTCCCGGCCGACTGGGCCGACCTCGTCCCCGAACTGAACCGGCAGCCGGGCGACCACCTCGTGACGAAAAAGACCTGGGGCGCCTTCACCGGCACCGATCTCGACGCGCACCTGAAGGCCGCCGGCGTCACGCAGATCGTACTGACCGGCGTCGCGACGAGCATCGGCGTCGAATCGACCGCACGGCAGGCGCACGAACTCGGCTACAACGTCACGCTCGCCGTCGACGCCATGACCGACCTCAACGCGGATGCGCATGTGAACAGCGTCGAGCGTCTGTTCCCGCGCCTCGGCGAGACGGGCACGACGCAGGACATCGTCGCGCTGCTCGACCGGCGCGGCGCGTGAGCGACCCGCGCACGCGGCCGGCGCGGGACCATGCGGCCGGCCGGCTCGATCCGTCGATCTGGAAGGTCAGCGCGGTCGCGGTGCTGGGCTCGCTGCTGTCGCAGCTCGACGCGACGATCGTCAACGTGTCGCTGTCGAGCCTCGCGACCGACATGCACGCAAACCTCTCGACGATCCAGTGGGTGACGAGCGGCTACCTGCTCGCGCTCACGCTGGTGCTGCCGCTGAACGGCTGGCTCGTCGACCGGATCGGCGCGAAGGCACTGTATCTGTGGTGCTTCTCGGCGTTCACGCTCACGTCGGCGCTGTGCGGGCTCGCGTGGTCCGCGCCCTCGCTGATCGCCTTCCGCGTGCTGCAAGGCGCGAGCGGCGGGCTGCTCGCGCCGATGGCGCAGATGATGATCGCGCGTGTCGCCGGCCAGCAGATGGCGCGCGTGATCGGCTACGTGGCCGTGCCCGTATTGCTCGCGCCAATTCTGGGCCCGGTCGTTGCCGGCGCGATCCTGCAGCACACAACGTGGCGCTGGCTGTTTCTCGTGAACCTGCCCGTCGGCGTCCTGGCACTCGCGCTGGCCGTGCGGTTCCTGCCCGGCGACCGCGACGACACGCAACCGCGCGAACTCGACTGGGTCGGCCTCGCGCTGCTGTCGCCGGGGCTCGTGCTGTTCCTGTACGGGATCGAGCGAATCAACGAAGCGCCGGGCATCGCGGCGATCGTCGCGGCCGCGCTGTTGCTCGCGGCGTTCCTGCGGGTCGAAACGCGCAAGGGCGACCGCGCGCTGATCGACCTGGCGCTGTTTCGCCGGAAGGTGTTCGGCGCGGCCGCGTCGACGCAATTCCTGTCGAACGGCGCACTGTTCGCGGGCCAGATGCTGATTCCGGTGTTTCTGATCCAGGCCTGCGGCCGCACACCCGGAGAAATGGGCTGGCTGCTCGCGCCGATGGGGCTCGGCATGCTGGTCACGTACCCGTCGATGGGCGCGCTCACGAGCCGGTTCGGCGTGCGCCGGCTGGCCGCCGCAGGCGCGTTGCTCGCACTGTTCGCGACGCTGCCGTTCGTGTTTCTCGCGCTGACCGGCTACGATCCGTACTGGCTCGTGCCGGCGCTGTTTCTGCGCGGCATGGGCCAGAGCGCGATCGGCGCACCGTCGATTTCCGCCGCGTATGCGTCGGTCGAGCGCCGCAACCTGCCAATGGCGACGACCTCGCTCAATATCGTGCAGCGTCTCGGTGGCCCGACGTTCACGACGGTGTGCACGCTGTTCCTCGCATGGCGGCTGCAGGTCGAATCGGCGACGGGTGGCGGTACACCGGGGAACGCCTATGCGTGGGCGTTCGGACTGCTCTGCGTGCTGCACGCCGCGAGCTTCGTCACGACGCTGCGGCTGCCGTTGTGGTCGGCCGGTGCGGGCGGGAAACCTGCCGGCGCCGCGCGCGCCGGTTCGCGCTGACCGCGAGCGCTCGTCACGCTGCGCCGTGCCCCGCGCGCGGCGTCGCTATGGCAGCCACATCGGCACGATCGACGCCACCAGCAGCGCGCCGAGCCCGGCATTCAGCCAGCGCCACTGCCGCTCCGTACGCAGCACGCGCGCGAACAGCAGCCCGGCGAAACACCAGAGCGACAGCGACGCCATCGCGGCCACGCCGAACGCCAGCCCGAGCAAGATGCCGAGCCGTGCCGGGCCGGATGCGAGCGCGGCGAACGACGCGGCCGCGCCGAGCGTCATCGCCCAGCCTTTCGGGTTGTGCCAGAGCATCCAGACACCGCTGACGAACCCCTGCGGCCGATGCACGGCGGCATCGAGCCGCGGCTTGCCGCCACGCCCGATACGGACGGCCAGCCACACGAGATACACCGACCCGACCGCCTTCATCGCGAGTTGCAACGCGGGCAACGCAAGCAGCACGCCGCCGAGCCCGGCGGCGGCAGCGGCGGCCATCGACGCCAGGCCGGCCGCGATGCCCGCCATCAGCGGCAGCGAACGCCGATAGCCGAAATGCGCGCCCGAGGCGGTCGCGAGCGTCGTCGCGCCGCCCGGCGTCACGGTGGACACGATCACGAACAGCATCAGCGGCAGGTAGTCGCGGAACGGCACGGAAGCTCCCGGTTGTCGTCATCGAAGCCTCGTTTTACCCGCGATCTTCCCATTACGACAGCGAAAGCTTTTTATGCCTGTCATTAGCGTTCATAATGCATCGCATGGTACGCAATCTCGACATCGCGCTGCTGCGCGCCTTCGTCACGGTCGCCGAGCATCGCAGCATGACGGCGGCCAGCCGTGCGCTGCACCTGACGCAAGGCGCGATCAGCCAGCAGGTCGCACGGCTCGAAACGCTGTCCGGCCCGCTGTTCGTCCGCGAGCATCGCAACCTGCTGCTCACGGCGGACGGCGAGCGGCTGCTCGGGCAGGCGCGCCGGCTGCTCGCCGTGCACGATGCGCTGCTGACCGACATGACGGCCGGCGCGGTCGAGGGCACAGTTCGCCTCGGTGCGCCGCAGGATCTCGTCGGCAGCTGCCTCGCGCCGATCCTCAAAGGCTATGCGCAGGCGCATCCGCAGGTCGCGCTCTCGCTCGTGTGCGCGGCGTCACCGGAGCTGCGCCGGGGGCTCACGCAGGGCGAACTCGACGTCGCGCTGATCGAGGCGCCGGTCGGGCCGTCACGCGGCGAGTGCATCGCCGTCGACCGCCTGGTCTGGGTCGGCGCGAAAGGCGGCACCGCGTACCGGAATACGCCGCTGCCCGTGTCGATGGTCGCGCAGACCTGTGCGTTCCGCCCGACGGTGCTCGACGCGCTGCGCGGCTGCGATCGCGCGTGGCGCACGGTGTTCGAGAACGGCAGCATCGATGCGACGGCCGCGACCGTGCGCTCCGACCTCGCGGTGACCGCCTGGCTCGCGTCGACCGTACCGGCCGACCTCGACATCCTGCCGGCCGACAGCGGCCTGCCCGCGCTGCCGAACTTCGCGATCAACCTGCATCTGCCGCGCGGCCAGCGCACGCCGGCCGCGGCGAAACTCGCCCGCCACCTGCGCAATGGCTTCGCGCGCGTACGGGCGGCGGCCTAGCGCCGGCTCCCGCTACACGATGCCCGGTTCCTGCGGCGCCGGCGTCGTGCCGGCGGCTTCCAGTGCCTGGTGCAGTGTCGGGAAAATGCACGACGCGCCGATGACCTCCGTGATCTGGTGACGATCCATGTCCGCGCGCAGGTAGCGATTGACGCGCCCGAACAGCACGCCGATCCCGCGTGCCTTCAGCATCCTGACGAGGTCGACCAGCGTCCGCGCGGCCGAATAGTCGATGTCGGTGATCGCGCCCGCGTCGACGACGAACCAGCGCGTCGGCACCGGCGCCGCATCGACGAGTTCGGTCACTTCGGCGGTGAACAGGTGATCGTTCGCGAAGAACAGGTCGGAGCCGAACCGGTAGACGATCAGCCCCGGCGCCGTCATCGCGCCGCGCCGCGCGGGCACCGGCTGCCACCGCCCGTTGCCTTCGACCGGTTCGAGCACCATCGTGTGCGGCTGGTAGCTGTGGCGCACGTGCCGCATCAGCGACAGCGCGACGGCCAGCAGGATGCCGTGCTCGACGCCGACCGTCACGACGGCCAGCGCCGTCACCAGCGCGAGCGTGAACTCGCCGGGGCTTTCCTTGCGGATCGCGGCGAGACTGCGCACGTTGATCAACCCGAGCGCGATCGTGAACACGATACCGGCCAGCACCGCATGCGGCAGGTACTGCAGATAGGTGCTGAAGAACAGCAGGACCACCGCCACCACGGCCGCGAACGCGAGGTGCCCGATCTGGCTGCGCACGCCCGCGCCGTCGGCCATCGCCGTCTGCGTCGGGCTGCCGTTGACGACGAATGCGCCGCCCACCGCCGCCGCCGCGTTCGCGGCCGCGAGGCCGAGGATGTCGGCGTTGGTATCGACCTCCTCGTCGTACTGCTGCGCGAACACGCGTGCGGCGGCCGCGCTCTGCGCAATGATCATCACGAAGCAGGACGCTGCGACCGGCACGAGATCGAGGCACTGCTGCCACGTGACGGACGGCCAGCGCAGCGGTGGCAGCCCGCCGGCGACCGGCCCGAGCACCGCGATGCCGTGCGCGGCGAATCCGAACGCGGAGCTGGCCGCGATGCTGCCGGCGACCGCGATCATCGGCATCGGCACGCGCGGCAGGAACCGCTTGCACGCGAGAATCGCAACGACGACGAGCGCCGCGAGCGTGAACGTCGGCCGGTTCGTGTGGACGAGATGCGTGACGACGTAGCCGAGCTGCGCCAGGCTGCGCGACGCCGGGTACGGCACGGCCAGCCCAAGCATGTCGCCGAGCATCGCGATCGACACCTGCACGCCGACGCCGGCGAGAAAGCCGACCAGCACCGTGCGCGACAGGAAATCGGCGAGAAAGCCCAGCTTGAAGATGCGCGCGAGCAGCAGCATCGCGGCGGTCAGCAACGCGACCATGCCGGCCAGCGCCACGTACCCGGTACTGCCGGCCGGCGCCATCGACGACAGCCGGCTCGCGAAGATCGTCGCGGTCGCGGAATCGGCGGCCACCACCAGATGCCGCGACGCGCCGAAGCACGCGAACGCGACGAGCGGCAGGAACACCGTGTAGAGGCCCGTGACGGCCGGCATGCCGGCGATGCGCGCATAGCCGAGCACCTGCGGGATGTCCATCGACGCGAGCGAAATGCCCGCGAACACGTCGCGGATGGCCCCGCCACGTCGGATCGGGAGGATGCCTTTCAGCAGCCGCACGCCTGACGGGCGGCTTTCGTGGGAATCTTGCATGCGTGGAATGCGTGAATACGGGGTGACGGGGTTCGCGAAGTCGTTCGCGCATCGTGCCCCGGGCACGCATCGCATGGCAAGTGCGCGAAGGTGGCACGTGTCGCTCACCGTCGGCGATGAGCCGCACGCGAAAGCGAGCGCCACACGCGCCGACACGGGCGACGCCCGCATGATTGCATGGATCGCCGTTCGCGCGCATCGAAGCGCGAAGGCCCGCCATAGCGGGCCCCGGCCGATCCCCGGCCAGTGCGCAACGCGTCCGGCAACATGCGCGTGCGGCGACTCACGGTGATGCGTTTTCACCACTCGCCCTCACCCGATTACAGAGGAAACCTACGCAATGGTGAGGAAGTTCGGGAGACGCGCACCATGCACTCACAGTAACTCACCTGGAACCCGATGGCACAATCACGGTCCCTTTCATGTGCCCTTCACCGGGCGCGCGCCGCGCCGCGGCGCCGATTCAACGCACGAGAAGGCCCCTGTTTGCCCCTATGACCCTGAACGAATCCTGGTTTGCGCCGCTCGTCGGCACCCTCATCCTGCTCGCCGCCGCCGGCGCGATCACCGCCGTCGTCCATTTCCTGTTGTTCCGCGTGGTCGCGCGGCTCGCCCGGCTTTCCGCCACGCGCGTCGACGACGCGCTGTTCGAGTTCGGCGCATTCAAATGGCTGAACCGCATCGTCCCGTTCGTCGTGATCAAGCTCGGGCTCGGCGCGGTGCCCGGCATCCCCGAGACGGCCGCACAGGCCGCCGACAAGGTGCTGTTCGCGCTGATCGTGTTCCTCGTGACGATGACCGTCAGCGCGACGCTGTCGGCGCTCGAACACACGCATCGCACGTACCAGCGCGATCATCGCGGCCAGCCGCACCTGTCGCTGAAAGGCGCGATGCAGCTCGTCAAGCTCGTGATGTTCATCACGGCCGCGCTCGTCGTGATCGGCGACGCGACCGGCAAGCAGATCGGCCTGCTGCTGTCGGGCATCGGCGCGATGTCCGCGGTGCTGATGCTGATCTTCAAGGACACGCTGCTCGGCCTCGTCGCGGGTGTACAGCTGTCGTCGAACGACATGCTGCGGATCGGCGACTGGATCACGATGCCGTCGGCCGGCGCGGACGGCACCGTGATCGACATCACGCTGAACACCGTCAAGGTTGCGAACTTCGATCACACGATCATCACCGTGCCAACGTGGAAGCTGATCACCGAGAGCTACCAGAACTGGCGCGGAATGACCGAAGCGGGCGGGCGCCGCATCAAGCGCGCGCTGTTCGTCGATGCGACGAGCGTGCGCTTTCTCTCCAGCGACGAGATCGAACGGCTCGAACGCCTGACGCTGCTGAAAGACTACCTCGAGGACAAGGTCGACGCGATCGAGCAATGGAACGGCACGCTCGGCGCGGCCGGCGACTGCCCGGCGAACCGCCGCCAGCTGACGAATCTCGGCACGTTCCGCGCGTATGTCGCGAACTACCTGAAGGGCCATCCGCGCATCCGCCGCGACATGACCTGCATGGCGCGGCAACTGCCGCTCACGGCCGAAGGCATTCCGCTCGAACTGTACTGCTTCACCGACACGACGACGTGGGTCGACTACGAGGCCATCCAGTCCGACCTGTTCGATCACCTGATCGCGGTGCTGCCGGAGTTCGGGCTGCGCGTGTACCAGCACCCGTCGGGCTTCGACATGCGGCAGATGGTCGGCGCCGCGCAAGCCGGGCTGCAGGCGCCGCACGCGGGTTAATGCATGCGGTGGCGGCCGATCGTCGGCCGCCGCTTGCCGCGCGGCCCCCTGCACTCAGCGCGCCGCGCACTCCGACGCGAGCCGCCCGAGCACCTTCAACGCATCCTCGATCTGCCGCGACCACGGATAGCTGTAGTTGAGCCGGATGAAATGCCGGTAATCGGTGCTCGCCGAGAACATGTGTCCGGGGCCGACCGTGATCCCTTGAGCGAGCGCAACCGCATACAGCTTCATCGCATCGACCTGCCGCGGCAGCTCGACCCACAGCACGTACCCGCCCTGCGGCTGCGACAGCCGCGTGCCTTCGGGGAAGAAGCGCCGCACCATCGCGCTCATCAGGCTCGCCTGCTGCGCGTACTGCTTGCGCATGCGCCGCAGATGGAAATCGTAGCCGTCGTATTTCAGGTACTCGGCAATCGCGAGCTGCTCGATCGCGGGCGTGGCCAGCGTGTTCAGGAATTTCAGCTTCTCGACCTGGTCGCGGTAGCGGCCCGGCATCGCCCAGCCGATCCGGTAGCGCGGCGACAGGCTCTTCGTGAACGACGCGCAATGCAGCACGAGCCCGTCGCGGTCGAACGACTTCAGCGCGCTCGGCGTCGTGTCGCCGAAGTGCAGCTCGTGATAGACGTCGCTCTCGATCGCCGGCACGCCATGCTTCGCGAGCAACTCGACGAGCGCGCGCTTGCGCGTGTCGGGCATCTGGAAGCCGAGCGGATTCTGGAAGTTCGGCATCACCATGCACGCGGCGATGCGCTCGCGTTCGAGGACCCGTTCGAGCGCGTCGAGATCGATGCCGTCGACCGGGTGCGTCGCGACTTCCAGCGCGCGCATGCCCATCCGCTCGATCGCGTGCAGCATCGCGTAGAAGGTCGGCGACTCGACGGCGATCGTGTCACCCGGCTTCGCGACGGCCTGCAGGCACAGGTTGATCGCCTCGGTCGCGCCGATCGTCACCACGATCTCGCCGGGTTCGACCACGATCCCGCGCTCCGCATAGCGCCGCGCGATCTGGCGGATCAGCTCCTGGTTGCCGGGCGGCAGGTCGTCGATCACGCCCCAGCGCGTGCGGCGGCGGCCGATCGTCTGCGCATAGCGCGCGAGACGCTGCACCGGAAACTGCGACGCATCGGGATACGGCGAGCCGAGCGGCACCGCGTCGTCGCGCGAGATCGAGCGCAGCGTCGACAGCACGAGCCGGCTCACGTCCACGGCCGACGGCTCGGCGGCCGGCGCCGACATGTGCAGCTCGGCCTCGGCCGGCGCCGACGCACGCGCGCGGACGAAATAGCCCGATTGCGGCCGGCTTTCGATCAGGCCGCGGCTTTCCAGCACGAGGTACGCACGCAACACGGTCGTGACGCTGAGCTGCTGCTGCCGGCTCGCCTGCCGGACCGACGGAATCCGCTCGCCGGGCCGGTACACGCCACGCTCGATCTGCGCCTGGAGATCGTCGGCCAGTTGTTCGTAACGCTTCACGCGCCTCCCTTTCAACTTCCCTTCAACAATACAGTTGCGATCCGCACTGCCTGAATGGCCGAAACTGTACTCTTTTTTGAAGTGAACAGGTGTACACACAGCCGGACGGGGGCCGCGCGTACTCTGCATCCATCGACCCCGACACCCGCTGCATCATGAAAAAGAAATCCGCCACCGCGCGCATCGAACCGTACACCCACCCGGCCGCCGGCTGGGGCGCGCTGAAAGCCGTCACGATCAACCTGATCAAGGAAAAGGTCGCGGGCGGCAACTACCGTACGCTGCTGCGCCAGAACCAGCCGGACGGCTTCGACTGCCCGGGTTGCGCGTGGCCCGACCGCCAGCACGCGTCGACGTTCGAATTCTGCGAAAACGGCGTGAAGGCCGTGGCGGCGGAAGCGACGAGCAAGCGCGTGACGCCCGACTTCTTCGCCGCGCACACGGTCACCGAGTTGCTCGAACAGTCGGATTTCGAACTCGAGCAGCACGGCCGGCTCACCGACCCGATGGTGTACGACGCGCAGACCGACCGCTATGTGCCGATCGCGTGGGGCGACGCGTTCGAGTTGATCGCACGCCACCTGCGGGCGCTGCCCGACCCGAACCAGGCCGCGTTCTACACGTCCGGCCGCGCCAGCAACGAAGCGGCGTTCCTGTACCAACTGCTCGTGCGCCTGTACGGCACGAACAACTTCCCCGACTGCTCGAACATGTGCCACGAGGCGACGAGCCGCGGGCTGCCGGCGTCGGTCGGCGTCGGCAAGGGCACCGTCACGCTCGACGATTTCGAACACGCGGACACGCTGCTGATCTTCGGCCAGAACCCGGCCACCAACCACCCGCGGATGATGGGCGAGTTGCGCGAGTGCGCGAAGCGCGGCGCGACGATCGTGTCGATCAACCCGCTGAAGGAGCGCGGCCTCGAACGCTTCGCCGATCCGCAAAGCCCGATCGAAATGCTGACGATGTCGGGCACCAAAATCGCATCGACGTTCATCCAGCCCACGATCGGCGGCGATTTCGCGCTGATCAAGGGGATGGCGAAACGCGTGCTCGAACTCGACGACGCCGCGCGCGCCGCCGGTGCGCCGCGTGTGCTCGACACCGCATTCATCGGCGAGCACACGGCCGGCTTCGACGCATTCGCCGACGACCTGCGCAACGAAAGCTGGTCCGCGCTGACGGCCGAAAGCGGCGTGCCGTACGAGCAGATCGACAGCCTCGCGCAACTGTATGCACGCAGCGAGCGCGTGATCGCGACGTGGGGGATGGGCATCACGCAGCACAAGCATTCGGTCGCGACCGTGCAGATGCTGACCAACCTGATGCTGATGCGCGGCAACATCGGCCGCCCGGGCGCGGGCCTGTGCCCGGTGCGCGGCCACTCGAACGTGCAGGGCAACCGCACGGTCGGCATCGAGGAAAAGCCGTCGCAGGCGTTCCTCGACCGACTCGGCCACGTGTTCGATTTCGAACCGCCGCGCCACCACGGCTACGACGTCGTCGAGACGATCGAAGGGATGCTCGAAGGCCACGTGAAGGTGCTGATCGGCCTCGGCGGCAACTTCGCGATGGCGACGCCGGACACGCCGCGCACGTGGGAAGGCATGCGCCGCTGCGACCTCTCCGTGCACATCACGACGAAGCTGAACCGCAGCCACCTGATCCACGGCCGCGACGCACTGATCCTGCCGACGCTCGGCCGCACCGAGATCGACCTGCAGGACAACGTCGCGCAAGGCGTGACGGTCGAGGATTCGATGAGCATGGTCCACGTGTCGTACGGGATGAACAAGCCGGCGTCGCCGAACCTGATGTCGGAGCCCGCGATCGTCGCGCACATGGGCCATGCGCTATTCGGCAGCGGCAAGATCGACTGGCTCGCGTACAAGGACGACTACGCGAAGATCCGCGACGCGATCGAGGCGACGCTCGACGGCTTCTACGACTACAACACGCGCATCGCACGGCCGGGCGGCTTCCACCTGCGCGTGGCGTCGCGCGACCGCGAATGGCTCACGCCGACCGGCAAGGCGAACTTCATCGCGCACGCGCTGCCGGCCGACACACCGATCCAGCGTGCCCGCGCGCTGCACGGCGAACGGCTGATGACGCTGATGACGACGCGCTCGCACGACCAGTACAACACGACCGTCTACGGGCTCGACGACCGCTATCGCGGCGTGTTCGGCCAGCGCCGCGTGGTGTTCGCCAACCGCGACGATCTCGCGATGTTGGGCCTTGCGGCCGGCGACTGGGTCGACATGGAGACCGTGTGGCACGACGGCATCGAGCGGCGCGCGGACGGCTTCCTGCTCGTCGAGTACGACATCCCGCGCGGCTGCATCGGCGCGTACTACCCGGAAACGAACCCGCTCGTGCCGCTCGACAGCGTCGGCGACGTGTGCAACACGCCGACGTCGAAGTCGATTCCGGTGCTGCTGCATCGCGCGGCCGCGCCGGCGTCGATCGCCGCCTGACGGAGCACGGCGATGATCGTTCGTCCGCGCGAGCACTGGCTGCGGATGCTCCTCGTCTGGAACGGCTCGGTGCTGCCGACCATCCTGCCGCAGCTCGTGCTGACGCTCGCGATCAGCCTCGTCGCGGTATGGGGCGGCGGCCGCGTGCTCGGCGAGAAGGTGCCGCTGAACCCGACGCCGTTCACGCTGATCGGCCTCACGCTCGCGATCTTCGCGGGGTTTCGCAACAACGCGAGCTACGAACGCTACCGCGAGGGCCGGCAACTGTGGGGCGGCGTGCTGACCGCCTCGCGCACGCTGGTGTCGCAGGCGCTCTGCTACGGCGCGATCGACCGTGACGATGCGTCGCGACGCGCGTTCGTGCGGACGGTCGTCGCGTACGTCTATGCGCTCAAGCATCAACTGCGCGGCACCGATCCGGCCGCGGACCTGCGCGGGCTGCTCGACGGCGCCACCTACGCGCGTGTCGCCGCTGCGCGGTTCCGCCCGGTCGTCATCGTGCACGCACTGCGCGAAGCGTTCGCCGCGCGCGCCGATGCGGGCCACCTGTCCGACACGCGGCTGTGGATGCTCGACGCGCGTCTCGACGATCTGGTATCGATGGTGAGCGGCTGCGAACGGATTGCGTCGACGCCGATCCCGTTTTCATACGACGTGCTGCTGCACCGGACCATCTACGCATACTGCGTGCTGCTGCCGTTCGGGCTCGTCGATTCGATCGGCGCGGCGACGCCGTTCGTCAGCGTGTTCGTCGCCTATACGCTGATCGCGCTCGACGCGATCGCGCATGCGATCGCCGAACCGTTCGGCAACGGGCCGAACCATCTCGCCCTCGATGCGATGACGCGCCAGATCGAGCGCACGCTGCTCGAACTGAACCGCGAGCCGCTGCCGGCGGAAGTGACGCCGGGCAAGGCCTACCGGCTCAGCTGATCCGGCCGACTCAACCCGACAGTGGCGCCCGTGACGGCTTCCGCACCGGCCGACCCACGGCCAAGTCCCGCGTAGCGCACGCTGATGATGCAGCAGTACCTGCGCCTTATCCGACAGGAATCAGCGTGCAAACCTACGCCGCGACCGACGCTTACGCCAGGGCCTGTGTTCGGGATCTTCATTCGCCTCGAGCCCAGGATCAAAGTCGACGGAACACCAGGCTGGCATTGACACCCCCAAAACCAAAGCCATTGGAGATCGCATATTCCGTCGATATCTTGCGGGGCGATCCGCCGACGATGTCGATGCCTTCCGCCGCCGAATCCGGCTGCGTCAAATTGAGCGTTGGCGGCGCGAGCTGATCGCGCAGCGCGAGCACGGCGAAAATGGCTTCCACGCCGCCGGCTGCCCCAAGCAAATGTCCTGTCGACGACTTGGTGGCTGATACGGCGGGGCCTCGACCTGTTCCGAATATCGCCTTGATGGCCGCGAGCTCGCTGATGTCCCCTACGGGCGTGGACGTCGCGTGTGCGTTCAAATGCCCGATCATCCCGGGTTCAAGATTCGCCTGGCGGATTGCCAGCTCCATCGCACGTCGTCCGCCGGCGCCGTCATCGGGCGGAGACGTCATGTGGTGTGCGTCGGCGCTCGTGCCATAACCGAGCACTTCTGCGATCGGCGTGGCGCCACGTTGCAGTGCGTGCTCCAGGTCTTCGATGACGAGCATGCCGGCGCCCTCTCCCATGACAAAACCGTCTCGTCCGGTATCGAACGGGCGGGATGCCTGCGCGGGATGCTCATTGAAGCCGGTGGACATGGTTCTTGCCGCGGCGAACGACCCCAGACTGACTCGATCGATGCAGGCCTCGGCCCCACCACACACGGCAATATCGGCTTCGCCGGCCCGAATCAGGCGCGCTGCGTCGCCGATGGCCTGTGCGCTGGCAGCGCAGGCAGTCACCGGTGCGCCCAGGGGGCCACGAAAGCCGTGACGAATGGAGATATGGCCCGCTGCCATATTGGCAAGGAAACTGGGAACGGTAAAAGGAGAAAGCCGCCTCGGTCCGCGGTTATCCGTGATTCTGACGGCGTCCACGATCGCGCCGAACCCGCCCACGCCAGACGCCACGATGGTTGCCGTCCTTTCGCGTGCGTTTTCGGATTCAGGTTGCCATCCGGCTTGAGTCAGGGCCTCTTGCGCCGCGGCGAGCGCAAACAGGCTGAACCGGTCCATCTTCTTCTGGTCCTTGGGCTCTACCGCGCGCGCCGGATCGAATCCCCATGGACAGTCTGACGTCAACATGGGCACCACGCCGCCGACCTTCGATGCAATCCCTTCAGTGATATCGCCGGGCAAACCGGCCAGGCCTGAATGCCCCTTCAGGAGACGGGTCCATACCGATTCGACGCCGCATCCCAACGGCGAAACGATACCCATCCCGGTCACGACGATACGTCTCGTATTCAAGCGATGCTCCCCTTTTGACTGACGTAGAAACGCCGCCAGAAATTGGCGCAATGCGCCATCTGGCAATGTTCGTAAATTTAAAGAATCACGGAAATTGCTTGCCAGTATAGGCATAGGGCGGGTGAAGAACTGGCGCATCGTGCCATTCGATATGCAAAATGCGCCATAATAGGCGAATCATGAACCTGTCCCGACAAAGTTCTCTCACCGTTTCGGCTCACTTCCTGCACGGGATGCTGCGCACCGTTCGCACCCGTCACGGAGAAGACGTGGCCACACAGTTACTCGCAAGCGCCGCCATCCCGCAGTCGCTTCTGAATCAGCCGGATGCGCGAATCACGCGCCAGCAGTACGTCGTGCTGTACAAGACGGTCGCGGCGACGCTCGACGACGAGATGCTGGGACTCTGGTCCAGGCCGATCCGGGGCGGCACGTTGAAGTATCTGATGCTCAGCCTGCTGGATGCGCCTACCGTGCTGGTCGCGTTCAACCGGTTCGTGCGTTTCTGGAATTTGCTGCTGGATGACTATCGGTTGCAGGTTTCGACGAAGAACGATCTGGTGCGACTGGCTCTGGTGGAAAGGGCGCCTGATACGCCGGTCACTCCGCTTGGGCATGAGTTGATGATGAAGCTGGCGCACGGCATCGCATCATGGCTGCTAGGCAGAGAGATCATCCTGCACCGGGCCGAGTTCAGTTTCGCCAGGCCGAGGCACGTCGAAGACTATGCATTCCTGTTCCCCGGAGCGGTGCACTTCGATGCCGGGATGACGAGCATTTATTTCTCGTACCAGGATTGTGCCGAGCTGTTCAAACGCGAGAAACACGAGCTATGGGCGTTCCTGAAAGGCGCGCCGGGGGACTGGACGTTCAGCGCATTTCATCATGGCTCCATTGTGGCCAAAACGCGCGAGTATCTTGAGCGGAACATCGCGCAGCCGCTGACGATTCAGGGCCTTGCGCAAGCGCTGCATACTTCCGTTCGCACGCTCAATCGCCGATTTGCGGAAGAAGGAACACATTTCCAGCAGGTGAAAGATGGGCTGCGACGGGATATCGCGGTCGATCGGCTGACGAACTCGAACACGAGCGTGGCAGTGCTGGCGTTCGATCTTGGCTTTTCCGATGCCACCGGTTTTTGCCGCGCGTTCAAGCACTGGACCGGCAGTAGTCCTTCCGATTATCGCAAGGACACGCGTCAGGGTGAGTGACGAGAAGGCGTTAAGCCTGTGTATATGATTGTCGCGAATCCAAGGACGAACGTCGACGCGTAGCGTCATCGACTACCGCCGGACACTACGGGTCTACTCGCCGCGTTTCTCTACTTCGCTTATGTGACGCAGGCGGCTCCAGCCAAATTCAACGTATTCACGCGCCAGCTCGAGCGCACGCGGCTCGAACCGAACCGCGAGCCGCGGCCTGCAGAAGTGACGCCCGGCAGGCTCAGTTGAGCCACGCCATACCGCTCGCGGCCCAATGCAGACGCCCGCGCAGGAAACGGCTGTGCGCAGCAGCGGCCTCCGCGATCGTCCGCACCAGCACGACGCCGCGCAGCAGCGCGCGTCCGTCGTCGCTGTCGAGGTCGGCCACGCGCCTCCGCAATGCACGGGCGGCCACGTCGCAGGTCCGTTCGAGCCCGACGAAATCGCCCTGCCCGATCCGCCCGCGCACTGCCGCGACTGCCCGGCGCGCCGCCGGCTCGCGCGTCGCCAGTTCGGCCAGCGCCAGCAGGCTGTCGCCGATCGTCCAGGCCGCGAGCAGATCGCGCAGGTCGCGCTCGATGAGACTCTGCGGCAGGCTGCCTGCGAAGCCCAGTTCGCGGCCGAGGCGATCAGCCGTGCGGCTCAGCCACGCGCTGGCCGGCCACGCGCGCGGGTCGCGTGCGAGGCTCGCCAGGTCGCGGCGCACCGCGCCGTGCAGGCGCCGCCGGCTCGTGCCGGGGTCGCCGGGAAACAAGAGCGCGAACACGAGCGCGCCGAACGCGATTCCAAGCAGCGTCGCGAGCGCCGAGTTGAGGAACGCGGCATCGCCGATGCGCGCCGTGTTGTCCGGCGACGTGAAATTCCAGAAGAAGATCGAGAAGCCGCTGCCAATGCCGGCCGTGCGCGGGTTGCGCATCACGATGCCGGTGCCGATCATGAACACGCCGAGGATGTACGCAAGCATCTCGAAACCCGACACCGCCGGCAGCAGCACAAAATTGCACAGCGCGCCCGCAACCGCCGCGCACGCGGTGCCTTTCAGAAAGCCCATGGCTGCGCCCACCGAGTTCGGGCGCGTGGAGAACAGCGCGCAGACCACGCCGGTGATCGTGACGAAGCCGGCGCCCGACGGCCACGCGCTGACGATCCAGATCGCCGACGCGGCCAGCACCGCGATGAACGCGCGGATGCCGTTGTGCCAGGCCAGCACCGTGTCGCGGTGGAACGCATAGCGCACGCGCGACGCCGGCGGACGCTCCCGGTCGACCAGCGCCTTGCCCGCGAACGCCTGCTCGAATCCGGCCAGCACCGCGGCCAGCCGGTCGAGCGTCAACAGCCGCGACGTGTCCGAGCCGGACGGTTCGGCCGCCTCGGCGTGCACCGCGTCGTCCACCCGCGCGCGCAGCGCCGCGAGTTCCGCGCCCGGCTCGAGCGCGGCGGCCATGCCGTCGAGCACG
>NZ_VWWH01000075.1:0-36850 GCF_011753045.1 Burkholderia sp. Ap-955 | reverse complement strand
GACGCGGCCGACGCGCGCGCCTGCGCGGCGCGGTCGCCAGCCGAGACGATCAGCACGTCGCCATCGGCCGGCACATCGGGCACCGCGACGCACAGCCGCCACGGCGCCGCCCCGCCCTGCCAGTCACCGAGCCGCGCGCGAATCCGTTCGGCCGCTTCGGCCAGTTCGTCGGCCGGCGGCCAGAATGCATCGGCGAAACGCGCGCTCATGCGCCGCCTCCGTCCTGGTGCCAGAACGGCATCCCGACGACCGGCGTGCTCGCATGCGCGGTCTCGCGCGCATCCATCGGCCCGGCGAGATACGCGGCACGGCCGGCCTCGACGCCCTGCGCAAACGCGCGCGCCATGATTTCGGGGTGCGTGGCCTGCGACACGGCCGTGTTCAGCAACACGCCGTCGAAGCCCCACTCCATCACCTGGCATGCGTGCGACGGCACGCCGAGTCCCGCGTCGACGATCAGCGGCACGTCCGGCAGCCGCTCGCGCAGCACGCGCAGGCCGTACGGGTTCACGACGCCCTTGCCCGTGCCGATCGGCGCGCCCCACGGCATCAGCGCCTCGCAGCCGACGTCCAGCAGGCGCCGGCCGATCACCAGATCCTCGGTGCAGTACGGCAGCACCTTGAAACCGTCCTTGACCAGTTGCGCGGCCGCTTCGATCAGGCCGACCGGGTCGGGCTGCAACGTGTAGTCGTCGCCGATCAGTTCGAGCTTGATCCAGTCGGTGCCGAAGACCTCGCGCGCCATGTGGGCGGTCGTCACGGCTTCGGAGACGGTCTGGCAGCCGGCCGTGTTCGGCAGCAGCGGCACCGCGTGGCGCTTGAGCAGGTCGAAGAAGCCGGCTTCGGCCGTGCCGCCCGTCATCTGGCGGCGCAACGCGACCGTCACCATCCCCGGCCGCGACGCGGCGATCGAATCGGACAGCGACTGCAGCGACGGATAGCGCGACGTGCCGAGCAGCACGCGGCTTGCGAAGGTTTCACCGTACAGCGTCAACGCGTCGGCGGAGGTGAGGGACGTCATGTCGTTTTCCTGAAAGAGCGGGGACGAAGCGTGAACAACGCGGCGGCGCTCAGCCGCCCGCGACCGGGTGCACGACGTCGAGCTTGTCGCCCGCCGCGAGCGCACGCGCCGCGTGCTGCGTGCGCGCGACGAAGTTGCCGTTCAGCGCGACCGCGTACGGCGGACGCGCGCCGTACGCGGCGAGCGCGTCGGCCACCGTCGCGCCGTCGGGCAACGTCAGGTTCTGTTGGTTGATCTGGATATCCATGAGGCTTCGTCGAATTCGGTCGGCAGCGCGCGTCAGGCCGGCTGGCGCGCGTCGTTGCAGTGATGAAGGAGCGTCGGCCAGCGCTCGGCGTCGCGCCACGCGGCGAACGCATCGGCGTCGCCGAACGCGCCGCCGAGCGCGGCTTCGGCAACCGCGACCGCCGCGTGCGCGACTTCCGGCGCGATCATGAAGCCGTGCCGGTACAGGCCGTTGACGGCGAGCGTCGACGCGCCGTCCCAGATCACCGCCGGGCGATGATCGGGCAGCGTCGGCCGGCACTGCGCATTGAGTTCGAGGATGCGCGCCTCGCCGAACGCCGGATGCACGGAGAACGCCGCGCTCAGCAGTTCGAGCGCGGAGCGCACGCTGACGGGCGACATGTCCTCGCCCTCCACCTCGGTCGCGCCGATCACATAGAGATCGTCCTGCTTCGGCGCGATGTACAGCGGGTAGCGCGGATGCAGCAGCCGAACGGGCCGGGTGAGCCCGATGCCGGGCGCGCGCACGCGCGCGACTTCGCCGCGGATGCCGCGCAACGCGGGCAGCGCGGGTTTCGCGCCGAGCCCGCGGCAATCGATCGTGAAATGCGCGGCGGGCAGGTTCGTATCGTCGATGGTGACGTGCCAGTGCAGGTCGACGCCGCGTTCGACGAGGCCGGCCGCGAGCGCACGCAGCGCCTGGCGATTGTCGAGCTGGCCTTCGTTCGGCAGCAGCAGGCCGCGCGCGAAGCGGCCCGCGAGCACCGGCTCGGCCGCGTCGACCTGCGCGCCGGCGAGCGTCACGAAACCGCGGTCGAACAGGTCGGCCGGCGCGTTCGCGCGCACGCGCCGCTCGAACAGCGGCGCCTCCGCGCGATCGGCGTGATGCCAGACGACGAGCGTGCCGTGATGCTGGAAGAAGACGGGTTCGGGCAGTTCCGCGAGCCACTGCGGCCAGCGCGCGAGCGACGCGGCGCCCAGCCCGGTGATCAGCAGCTCCGCGCTCGCGGCTTCCGCGAGCGGCGCGAGCATCGCGGCCGCGATCCACGCGGCCGACTGTTCGCCGTCCGGGCCGCCGCGCTCGTAAAGCGCGACGCGATGCCCGTCGCCGGCGAGCCGCCACGCGATCAGGCGGCCGACGAGGCCGCCGCCGAGCACCGCGAAATCGGGTCGGGAATCCCGGGCGTTCATCGCGCGCCCTCCGCGCGAGCACGCACGACGAGCGTCGACGCGCACGCGCCGCCGCACGCGAACGCACGCGGCATCGGACCGGGAACCATGCAAAAGACTGAAGATTGTGCGGTCATCATTCCTTCCGTAACGCGCAAAGCGCGTACCCAAAAGGACGAAACCGGCAGCAAAGGCCGGCCGGGCGGGACAAGGGCGCTGACCATGTGGGATGGCAGCCAGCGCGACCCGGCGGGATCAGAAACTTCCCTCGCCGGTATTACCCGGATCGGGTGCGAAGGGTCTTTCTCAGCCTCATCGCGCTGCCCGGAACATCTGCCGGCCGCGCCACGAAGCACCCCTGTTTCGTCGTCGGCCATTAGACCATAAAAGCGGAAAGCGCCGCAAACTGTCCCCCTTGCGGCAAATTCGCCGTCGCGCCGCGCCGCTCTGGCACAATGCCCGCAGGCCGGCCGCGCGAGCGGCCGGTTGCCGCGTCACCGCCGGCCTTAAGTGCCGTTTAAGACGCGCGGGCGACCATCGCTGCGCCCGCCGTCAGTCGGCGCCGCGTCCCGGCATGCCGTATCGCGGCGCGCGCCCGGCTTCGCCCGGCCCGCGCGCCGGCTACTCATCAGGAAGCACATGACCCAATCGATCGATCCCGTCCGCTCCGCCTCCGACGCGCCGCAGGACGAGCGCCCGGTATCCGCATGGAGCCTCATCAAGCCCTACTGGGTATCGTCCGAATGGAAAATCGCGTGGGGCCTGCTGGTCACGATCATCGCGATCAACCTCTGCGTGGTCTGGATCAACGTCCGGCTGAACAAGTGGAACGCGGAGTTCTACAACGCGCTGCAGTCGAAGGACGTCCACGACTTCCCAAACCTGCTGATGCAGTTCTCCGCGCTCGCGTTCGCCTTCATCATCCTCGCCGTGTACGGCCGCTACCTGCGGCAGATGCTCGGCTTCCGCTGGCGCCAGTGGCTCACCGACCGCTTTCTCGGCCAGTGGCTCGGCGATCGCGCGTTCTACCGGATCGAGCGTGACCGCCTCGCCGACAACCCCGACCAGCGGATCACCGACGATCTCCAGTCGTTCGCGACGACCACGCTCGCGCTGTCGCTCGACCTGCTGTCGACGGTCGTCACGCTCGTGTCGTTCATCACGATCCTGTGGTCGCTCGCCGGCGCGCTGACGATTTCGCTCGGCGCGACGCCGATCGCGATCCCCGGCTACATGGTGTGGGCGGCCGCGCTGTACGCGGTGGTCGGCTCGCTGATCATCCAGAAGGTCGGCCATCCGCTCGTGTCGATCAACTACCAGCAGCAGCGCGTCGAGGCCGACTTCCGCTTCGGGCTGATCCGCGTGCGCGAGAACGCCGAGCAGATCGCGTTCTACGACGGCGAGAAGACCGAGACCGGCAACGCGCAAAGCCTCTTCATGCGCATCCGCGACAACTGGTGGCGCGTGATGAAGTACACGAAGCGGCTCACGTTCGTGCTGAGCTTCTACGGGCAGATCGCGATCATCTTCCCGCTCGTCGTCGCCGCGCCGCGCTATTTCGCGGGTGCGTTCTCGTTCGGCGTGCTGATGCAGATCTCGTCCGCGTTCGGCACCGTCAGCGATTCGTTCTCGTGGTTCATCAACAGTTACTCGACCCTCGTCGAATGGCGCGCCACCGTCAACCGTCTGCGCGAATTCAAGCGCGTGATGGGCACGTCGCACCTGAAGGAAAGCCTGTCGCCCGCGACCGAGCACGGCGGCATCAACCTGCACTACGTCGACGGCGCGAAGCTGTCGACGTCGTCGCTCAAGCTCGCGCTGCCGAACGGCAACGCGCTCGCGAACATCGGCAGCGTCACGATCGAGCCCGGCTCGCGCTGGCTCGTGATCGGCAAGTCGGGTTCCGGCAAGAGCACGTTCATGCGCGCGCTCGCGGGCCTGTGGCCGTTCGGCGACGGCGCGATCGACGCGCCGGTCGGCGCGCGAATGATGTTCGTGCCGCAGACGAGCTACTTGCCGATCGGCACGCTGAAGGCCGCGCTCACCTATCCGGCGACGGCCGACGCGTTCAGCGACGAAGCCTGCCGCGACGCGCTGCGCGCATGCCGCCTCGAGGATTACGTCGACCGCCTCGACGAAACCGCGCACTGGACCCGCGTGTTGTCGCCCGGCGAGCAGCAACGCCTGGCTGGCGCACGCGTGCTGCTGCACAAGCCCGACTTCCTGTTCCTCGACGAAGCGACGAGCGCGCTCGACGCCGACAACGAAGCGCGCCTGTACCACCTGTTCGCCGAACGGCTACCGAAGGCCGCGATCGTCAGCATCGCGCACCGCGAATCGCTGGCCGCGTTCCACGTCGGCACGATCAACGTCGAGCGCGTGAACGACAGCGACAAGGTCGCGGCTTGAGCGCAAGCGCCGCGCACATCGCACGAATCGCGCTGATCACCGGCGCGGGTTCGGGGATCGGCGCGGCGCTCGCGCGGCGGCTCGCGGCGCCCGGCATGGCGCTGGCCCTGCACGCGCGCGGTGCGGACGACGCGGCGCGCGCCCGGCTCACCGAAGTGGCTCACGCGTGTACGGCGGCCGGCGCGGAGTGCGTCACGCTCACCGGCGATCTCGGCGAGCCGGGCGTCGCCGCGTCGCTCGTCGAAGCAACCGCGTCACGCTTCGGCGGGCTCGATCACCTGGTCGCCAACGCGGGCTTCGCTGCCCGGCAATCCTTTTCCGGTCTGTCCGCGGACGCGCTCGCGTCCGCCTTCGCGGCGATGCCCGGCGCGTTCTCCGCGCTCGCGGGCCGCGCACGTCCGCTGCTCGAAGCGTCGGCTGCACCGCGGATCGTCGCGGTCAGTTCGTTCGTTGCGCACCGCTACCGCGCCGATGCGCCGTTCGCGGCCACCGCCGCAGCGAAGGCCGCGCTCGAATCGCTGGTGCGCACCGCCGCCGCCGAATTCGCCGCGCGCGGCATCACCGTCAACGCGGTCGCGCCGGGCTTCACGCGCAAGGACCACGGGCCGAGCGCCGGCAATGCCGCCGCATGGGCGCAGGCCGAACAGGCGACACCGCTCGGCCGGATCGCCGAACCCGACGACGTCGCCGCGCTGATTGCGTTCCTGCTGTCGGACGCCGCGCGGCAGATCACCGGGCAGGTCGTGCATGTCGACGGTGGCCTGACGCTCTGAAGCATGTGCCTGCGCGCCGTGCCGGCGCGTGGACCGTCACCGTTGCCCGGGCCTGCCTGTCGCCCAGGCGCGATCGGATCGGCCATCACGCGTTCCCCGGACGAACGCCCATCGCCCTCACCGCTCACCGCGCCGCCACGCACCGGCACTCACCTTTTTGGCACCCCGCATCCCGCCCGTAAAATAGCCGCCAGACGGCAGAGCACGAGACGAGACAAAAGAGGGGGCGGCAAGCATGCAGGCATTCCAGTGGTTCAACGAACTGTCGACGCGCGAGCGCAGGACGCTGTACGCCGGCTTCGGCGGCTACGCGGTCGATGCGTTCGACTTCATGATCTATTCGTTCCTGATTCCGACGCTGATCGCCACCTGGGGCATGACGAAGAGCGAGGCCGGGATGATCGCGACGAGCTCGCTGATCTCGTCGGCGCTCGGCGGCTGGGTCGCCGGCATCCTCGCCGACCGCTACGGCCGCGTACGCGTGCTGCAGTGGACCATCGCGACCTTTGCGCTGTTCACCTGCCTGTCCGGCTTCACCCATTCGTTCTGGCAGCTGCTCGCGACGCGCACGCTGCAGGGCTTCGGCTTCGGCGGCGAATGGTCGGTCGTGACGATCATGATGGCCGAGACGATCCGCTCGCCCGAGCATCGCGGGAAGGCGGTCGGCACCGTGCAGAGCAGCTGGTCGTTCGGCTGGGGCGCGGCCGCGATCCTCTACTGGGCGTTCTTCGCGCTGCTGCCCGAGCAGGTCGCATGGCGCGCGTGCTTCTGGATCGGCATCTTGCCCGCGCTGTGGATCCTGTACATCCGCCGCAACGTCAGCGATCCGGACATCTACACGGCCACCCGCCGCGCACGCGACGAAGGCCGCGTGTCGGGCCACTTCCTCGAGATCTTCTCGCCGCCGCACCTGCGCGCGACGCTGTTCGGCAGCGCACTGTGCACCGGGATGCTCGGCGGCTACTACGCGATCACGACGTGGCTGCCCACCTACCTGAAAACCGTCCGCCACCTGTCGGTGTTCAACACGAGCGGCTATCTCGTCGTGCTGATCGTCGGCTCGTTCGTCGGCTACGTGGTCGGCGCAATCCTGTCCGACCGGCTCGGCCGCCGCGCGTCGTTCATCCTGTTCGCGATCGGCTCGTTCTCGCTCGGCATGGCGTACACGATGCTGCCGATCACCGACACCGCGATGCTGCTGCTCGGCTTCCCGCTCGGCATCGTCGTGCAGGGGATCTTCGCGGGCGTCGGGGCTTATCTGTCGGAGCTGTATCCGGGCGCGATCCGCGGTTCGGGCCAGGGCTTCTGCTACAACCTCGGCCGCGGGCTCGGCTCGTTCTTCCCAATCCTCGTCGGCGCGCTGTCGCAGTCGATGTCGCTCGTGAAGGCGATCGGCCTCGTCGCGGGCGGCGGCTACCTGCTCGTGATCGTCGCCGCGCTCGTGCTGCCGGAAACGCGCGGCAAGTCGCTCGTCGACGATCCGGCCGTCGCGTCGTGAGCGGCCTCTTCGTTCGGGAAACCGCATGCACGTGATCGTTCTCGGCGCCGGCGTGATCGGCGTCACCACGGCCTGGCACCTGCGCGAAGCAGGCTGCGACGTCACCGTGATCGAACGCGAAGCCGATGTCGCGCAGGCGACGAGCCTCGGCAACGCGGGCGTGATCGCCCCCGGCTACGTGACGCCGTGGGCCGCGCCCGGGATGCCCGGCAAGATCCTCAAGTACCTGTTCAAGCCCGCTTCGCCGCTGATCTTCCGGCCGACGCTCGACGCCGCGCAGTGGCGCTGGATCGCGCGCTGGCTGCGCGAATGCGAATTCGAGCGGTTCCGTGTGAACAAGCAGCGGATGCAGCGCATCGCGTATTACAGCCGCGCGTGCCTGCATGCGTTTCGCGACAGCCATCCGTTCGACTACGGCGCGAGCCGCGGCTACCTGCAACTGCTGCGCGGCGCATTCGACGTCGAGATGGTGCAGCCCGCGCTGAAGGTGCTGCGCGACGCGGGCATCGCGTTTCGCGAACTCGACGCGGCCGGTTGTACGGCGATCGAGCCGGGCTTGCGCTGGGCGCGGCAGGCGCCCGTCGGCGGCATCTACCTGCCCGACGACGAAGCCGGCGACTGCGCACGCTTCACGCGCGAACTGCGAGCACTGTGTGAAGCCAACGGCGTGACGTTCCGCTTTCGCACGGCAGTGCGGACGCTCGACGTTGAAGCCGGCCGGGTGCGCGGCGTGCGGATCGTCGGCAACGGCGACGAGGATGGCGGACCGAATCCGCATGCATCGAACCCCGGCGGCAAGCATCGCGACGTGCGGCTCGCAGCCGATGCGATCGTCGTCGCGCTCGGCGTCGACAGCGCCGGCCTGCTGCGGCCGCACGGCATCGACGTGCCGCTGTATCCGGTGAAGGGCTACTCGGCGACGCTCGCCGTCGTCGACGACGAAAAATCGCCGCACGCCGCGCTGATGGACGAATCGCTGAAGACGGCGATCACGCGTTTCGGCCCGACGCTGCGCGTCGCGGGTACCGCGGAACTCGGCAACCGGCACGCCGCGCTGCGCCAGCAGGCGCTCGATACGCTGATGAAGGTGCTCGACGACTGGTTCCCGCACGCGGCCGATCGGGCGTCGACGCGCTTCTGGGTCGGCCGCCGGCCGATGACGCCCGACGGGCCGCCGCTGCTGGGCGCGAGCGGGATCGACGGACTCTGGCTGAACGTCGGCCACGGTTCGACGGGCTGGGCGATGTCGATGGGGTCGGGGAAGGTGGTGGCGGATCTCGTCACGGGGCGGGAGCCGGAGATCGATCTGTCTGGGTTGACGCTCGCGCGTTACGCCCGGTAGGCCCGGTAGGCCCGGTAGGCCCGACGATATCGTCGACGCGATGCGCTGACGCGATACACATGGCGGCCGGCAATCGCAACGCAGCTCACAAGCCGCTCACTGCGCCGCCTGATCGCCCACCTCGCCGTCTGCCCGCGCAATCGGCGCCGACACGATCGGCCGATGCGACACGCCTTCGTGCGACAGCCGGCTTTCGAACAGCGTGAGCGCGTCGAACCGCAGCGCGACCGGCCGCTTCACCGCACCGCCGTGCGCCGGCTGCCCGACCGCATCGTGCGGCAGCCGCGCGAGCGTCACATGCGGGCGGAACGGCCGTCGGTCAGCCGGCACACCGAGTTCGCGCAGCTTCGCCGACAGCGCGGCATTCAACGCCGCGCACGCCGGCTCGACGGCCAACTCGGCGACGATCAGCCGCGCGCGCGGCAGGCTCGGCCACCACGCGATCCGTTCGACCGGCATCAACGGCAGCGCATGTGCGGCCGCGAGCGCCGGCAGGCACGCGGCCAGCTCGTCGCAGCACACCCGCTCGATCGCGCCGACGAACGCGAGCGTCACATGCAGCTGCGCGGGCAGCGGACGCCGCGCGCCCCGGGTAACCGGCAACGCGTGCAGCGCGTCGCGCGATGCCGCATCGGGCATCAGCGCGACGAACACGCGCAGCCGGTCCCCGTTCATGACTCGCGCACCACCGCGCGCGGCACGTTTGCGGCATCGGCCGCGGCCGGACGTTGCGGCAGCGGGCCATGCTCGCCCCACACGTCGGTCGGCAGCACGTTCGCGAGTTCCGGAATCGTGTTGCGCGTGAACACCGGATCGGCCACGCCTTCCGCGCGCTGGCGACGATAGTCGCGCCAGGCCGCGTGCGCGTACTTGCCGAGCGCGAGGATCGCGATCAGGTTGATGATCGCCATCAGCCCCATGCTCGTATCGGCCATCGCCCACACGAGCGGCAGTTGCCCGACGCTGCCGAACATCACCATCGCGAGCACCGCGACGCGGAACAGCGGCAGCACGCCGCGCCGCTTCGTGATGAATTCGACGTTGCCTTCCGCATACGCGTAGTTGCCGATCACCGACGAGTACGCGAAGAAGAAGATCGCGAACGCCATGTAGATGCCGCCCCAGTCGCCGACGTGGCTCGCGATCGAGCGCTGCGTGAGCGCCGCGCCTTCCATGCCGGTGCCCAGTTCGTACTGGCCCGACAGCAGGATCACGAAGGCGGTCGCGCTGCAGATCACGATCGTGTCGACGAATACGCCGAGCATCTGGATCAGCCCCTGCACGACCGGATGCCGCGTGCTGGCGGTTGCCGCCGCATTCGGCGCGCTGCCCATGCCGGCCTCGTTCGAGAACAGCCCGCGCTTCACGCCCATCGCGACCGCCTGGCTGACCGCATAGCCCGTCAGGCCACCCGCCGCCTGCTCGAGACCGAACGCACTCTTCACGATCAGCGCGATCACGCCCGGCACCAGCGCGATATGCGTCGCGACCGCATAGACCGCCAGCGCGAGGTAGCCGATCGCCATCAGCGGCACGATCACCTGCGCAACCGCCGCGATCCGGCGAATCCCGCCGAAGATGATCGGCGCGGTCAGCAGCACGAGCCCGAGACCGACGCTCGCGCGGCTCCAGCCGAACGACGTATCGAACGCATCGGCGATCGCGTTGGCCTGCACCGCGTTGAACACGAAGCCGAACGCGAGGATCAGCGACAGCGAGAACAGCACGCCGAAGCTGCGCGAGCGCAGGCCCGTCTGGATGTAGTACGCGGGGCCGCCGCGATAGCTGCCGTCCGGGTGCGACACCTTAAAGATCTGCGCGAGCGTCGCCTCGACGAACGCGGACGACATTCCGACGAGCGCCGTCATCCACATCCAGAAGATCGCGCCCGGCCCGCCGACGGTCAGCGCGACCGCGACGCCGGCGATGTTGCCGGTGCCGACGCGGCTCGCGAGCCCGGTCGCGAACGCCTGGAACGACGAGATGCTGCCCGGCTCGCCCTTGCTGCCGACCAGCTTCACGCTGAGCAACAGCGCCTTCAGCTGGATCATCCGGAACCGCAGCGTGAACCAGAGACCCACGCCGAGCAGCAGCGCAATCAGCACGTAGTTCCACAACACGCCGTTGACGGCGTCGATCAGCCCTTGCACGAGTGCTTCCATCCAGAATCCTTGTAAATAGGGTCGGTCACATGCAGCCACCGCGAATGCGGCCCGAGGGGCGACATGATATGACAGTTTTCAAGGATTATTACAAAACGAAAGGTTTGGGATGACGGGAAATTGCGGCCGGATGTGATCAGATTAGGCGACGCTTCGCGAAAATGCGGAGGCACCAGGATCGTGAAGCCGCGACACGGGGCCGTGTCGGGAAGCGCCTGTGGCAGTGGCTGACGCGCCGAAACGCCGGTCGGTCGCCCGATACGGAACACGCAGCGCACGCGCGGCACGTCATCGAATCGCATGCGCAAAAAAACCGGGCGCCCTTTCGGACGCCCGGTTTCCACGACGGCTACCGACCTACGCTCAACGCGGCAGGTTCGAATGCCCCATCAGGTACGCATCGACCGAGCGCGCGCACTGGCGGCCTTCGCGGATCGCCCACACCACGAGCGACTGGCCGCGGCGCATGTCGCCCGCCGCGAACACCTTGTCGACCGACGTGTAGTACGAACGATCGCCTTCGGTCGCCGCACGCGCGTTGCCGCGCGCATCCTTCGCGACGCCGAATGCCTCGAGCACGGGGGCTGCCGGCTGCGTGAAGCCCATCGCGAGCAGCACGAGGTCGGCCTTCATTTCGAACTCGGAGCCCGGCACTTCCTGCATCTTGCCGTCCTTCCACTCGACGCGCACCGCGATCAGCTTCTCGACCTTGCCGTTCTTGCCTTCGAGACGCTTCGTCGCGACTGCCCAGTCGCGCTCGCAACCTTCGTCATGCGACGACGACGTGCGCAGCTTGATCGGCCAGTACGGCCACACCAGCGGCTTGTTTTCCTCTTCCGGCGGCTGCGGCAGCAGCTCGAACTGCGTGACCTGCTTCGCGCCGTGACGGTTCGACGTGCCGACGCAGTCCGAACCCGTATCGCCGCCGCCGATCACGATCACGTGCTTGCCCTTCGCGAGCAGCTGGTCCGTGAGCTTGTCGCCCGCGTTCACGCGGTTCTGCTGCGGCAGGAAGTCCATCGCGAAATGCACGCCCGCGAGCTCGCGGCCCGGCACCGGCAGGTCGCGCGGCGTTTCCGAACCGCCGGCGATCACGACCGCGTCGAATTCCTCCTTCAGCGTTTCGGGCGAGATGGTTTCCTTCGCCAGGCTGCCGATCGACTCGGGCAGCGGATCCTTGCCGATGAACACGCTGGTGCGGAACGTCACGCCTTCCGCTTCCATCTGGCGCATGCGGCGGTCGATCAGCCACTTCTCGAGCTTGAAGTCGGGAATCCCGTAGCGCAGCAGGCCGCCGACGCGGTCGTTCTTCTCGAACACCGTCACGTCGTGGCCCGCGCGCGCCAGTTGCTGCGCGGCGGCGAGGCCCGCGGGGCCCGAACCGACGACCGCGACCTTCTTGCCCGTCTTGTGCTCGGCCGGCAGCGGCTTCACCCAGCCTTCTGCCCAGGCCTTGTCGATGATCGCGTGCTCGATCGACTTGATGCCGACCGGGTCGTTGTTGATCCCGAGCGTGCATGCCGCCTCGCACGGCGCCGGGCAGATGCGGCCCGTGAACTCCGGGAAGTTGTTGGTCGAATGCAGGACTTCGATCGCCTGCTGCCAGTCCTGGCGGTAAACGAGATCGTTGAAGTCCGGAATGATGTTGTTGACCGGGCAGCCGTTGTTGCAGAACGGGATGCCGCAATCCATGCAGCGCGCGCCCTGGATCTTCGCGTCCGCGTCGGTCAGCGCCGCGACGAATTCCTTGTAGTGCTTCACGCGCGTGAGCGGTGCTTCGTACGCCTCGTGGCGGCGTTCGAACTCCAGAAAACCGGTTGCCTTGCCCATAAGGTGCTCTTCTGTTCGGTGTATCGGGTGGGGGAGCCGCGCGCGGCAATCATGCGCGCGCGGCATTCGCTATGTCGTTCGTCGCTCAGGCGGCCAGCTCTTCCTTCGCCGCCTTCTTCGCACCGATCTCGCCCAGCGCGCGCTTGTATTCGTGCGGGAACACCTTCACGAACTGGCGGCGCGCCGCGTCCCAGTTTTCCAGCAGCGACTTCGCGCGCGGCGAACCCGTGAACTGGAAATGACGCTCGACGAGCCCCTTGAGCAGCGCTTCGTCCGTCGTGCCTTCGTGCCAGAGCGCGCGGTCGACCGTGCGCTCCTGCTCGGCCTGCTGCAGCACCGGCTCGAGCGCGACCATCGACTTGTTGCACTTCGCCGCGAACGTGCCTTCCGGATCGTAGATGTACGCGAGACCGCCCGACATGCCGGCCGCGAAGTTGCGCCCGGTCTCGCCGAGCACGACGACCGTGCCGCCCGTCATGTATTCGCAACCGTGGTCGCCCGTGCCTTCGACGACCGCCGTCGCACCCGAGTTGCGCACGCAGAAGCGCTCGCCCGCCACACCGCGGAAGAACGATTCGCCTTCGATCGCGCCGTACATCACCGTGTTGCCGCAGATGATGTTTTCCTCGGACTTGCCGCGGAAGTCGTTGGTCGGGCGGATGATGATCCGGCCGCCCGACAGCCCCTTGCCGACGTAGTCGTTGCCGTCGCCGACGAGGTCGAGCGTCACGCCCTTCGCGAGGAACGCGCCGAAGCTCTGGCCGGCCGTGCCCTTCAGCTGGATGTGCACCGCGTCGTCGGCCAGGCCGTCGTGGCCGTGCTTCTTCGCGATCACGCCCGACAGCATCGCACCGACCGTCCGGTTCACGTTGCGCACCGGCTGGATGAACGACACATGCTCGCCGTTTTCGATCGCGGCCTTCGCCTTCTCGATCAGCACGTGGTCGAGCGCACGCTCGAGGCCGTGATCCTGTACGTCGACGTGACGCGGCGCGACGTCCTCGCACTCTTCCGGCTGGTAGAACACGCGCGAGAAGTCGAGGCCCTTCGCCTTCCAGTGCTCGATGCCCTTGCGGGTGTCGAGCAGGTCGGCGCGGCCGATCAGGTCGTCGAACTTCGCGACGCCGAGCTGCGCCATGATCTCGCGCACTTCCTCGGCGACGAAGAAGAAGTAGTTCACGACGTGCTCGGGCTGGCCCTTGAACTTCGCACGCAGCACCGGATCCTGCGTCGCGACGCCGACCGGGCACGTATTCAGGTGGCACTTGCGCATCATGATGCAGCCTTCGACGACGAGCGGCGCCGTCGCGAAGCCGAATTCGTCCGCGCCGAGCAGCGCGCCGATCACGACGTCGCGGCCCGTCTTCATCTGGCCGTCGGCCTGCACGCGGATGCGGCCGCGCAGGCGGTTCAGCACCAGCGTCTGCTGCGTTTCGGCCAGGCCGAGTTCCCACGGCGTGCCTGCGTGCTTGACCGACGACAGCGGCGATGCGCCCGTGCCGCCGTCATGGCCGGCGATCACGACGTGATCGGCCTTCGCCTTCGCGACACCGGCCGCGACCGTGCCGACGCCCACCTCCGACACGAGCTTCACCGAGATGCTCGCGCTCGGGTTCACGTTCTTCAGGTCGTGGATCAGCTGCGCCAGATCCTCGATCGAGTAGATGTCGTGGTGCGGCGGCGGCGAGATCAGGCCGACACCCGGCACCGAGTAACGCAGCTTGCCGATGTATTCGGACACCTTGTGGCCCGGCAGCTGGCCGCCTTCGCCCGGCTTCGCGCCTTGCGCCATCTTGATCTGGATCTGGTCGGCCGACGCGAGGTACTCGGCGGTGACGCCGAAGCGGCCCGACGCGACCTGCTTGATCTTCGAGCGCAGCGAATCGCCGTCCTGCAGCGGAATGTCGCTGACGATTTCGTCGCCGATGACCGACTTCAGCGTCTCGCCCGACTTGATCGGAATGCCGCGCAGCTCGTTGCGGTAGCGCTTCTCGTCCTCGCCGCCTTCGCCGGTGTTCGACTTGCCGCCGATCCGGTTCATCGCGATCGCGAGGGTTGCGTGCGCTTCCGTGCTGATCGAACCGAGCGACATCGCGCCCGTCGCGAAACGCTTGACGATGTCCTTCGCCGGTTCGACGTTCTCGATCGGGATCGCCTTGGTCGGCTCGACCTTGAATTCGAACAGGCCGCGGAACGTCATGTGACGCTTGGTCTGGTCGTTGATCAGGTGCGCGTATTCCTTGTACGTCTGGTACGAGTTGCTGCGCGTCGCGTGCTGCAGCTTCGCGATCGAATCCGGCGTCCACATGTGGTCTTCGCCACGCACGCGGTACGCGTACTCGCCGCCCGCGTCGAGCATGTCGCGCAGGACCGGGCTGTCGCCGAACGCGTCGCGGTGCAGGCGGATCGCCTCTTCCGCGACTTCGAACAGGCCGATGCCGCCCACCTTCGACGCGGTGCCCTTGAAGTACTTCTCGACCAGGTCGCTCGACAGGCCGAGCGCTTCGAAGATCTGGGCGCCCGTGTACGACATGTACGTCGAGATGCCCATCTTCGACATCACCTTCTGCAGGCCCTTGCCGACTGCCTTCGTGAAGTTGTAGACGGCCTTCTCCGGCGACAGGTCGCCCGGCAGCCCTTCCGCCATCTTCGCGAGCGTTTCCATCGCGAGGTACGGGTGCACGGCTTCCGCGCCGTAGCCCGCGAGCAGCGCGAAGTGGTGCGTTTCACGTGCGGAGCCCGTCTCGACGACGAGGCCCGTGCTCGTGCGCAGCCCTTGCTGGACGAGGTGCGAGTGGATCGCCGACGTGGCGAGCAGCGCCGGAATCGCGACATGCTCAGCGTCCGTCTTGCGGTCCGACACGATCAGCATGTTGTAGCCCGACTTCACCGCGTCGACGGCTTCCGCGCACAGCGACGCGAGGCGCGCTTCGATGCCTTCTTTGCCCCAGGCGACCGGGTAGCAGATGTTCAGCTCGTAGGCGCTGAACTTGCCGCCCGTGTACTGGTCGATCGCGCGGATCTTCGCGATGTCCTTGAAGTCGAGCACCGGCTGCGACACTTCGAGACGCATCGGCGGGTTGATGTTGTTCGTGTCGAGCAGGTTCGGCTTCGGGCCGATGAACGACACGAGCGACATGACCATGTTCTCGCGGATCGGGTCGATCGGCGGGTTCGTGACCTGCGCGAACAGCTGCTTGAAGTAGTGATAGAGCGTCTTGTTCTTGTTCGACATCACCGCCAGCGGCGAGTCGTTGCCCATCGAACCGACGGCTTCCTCACCCTGCTGCGCCATCGGCGCCATCAGGAACTTCAGGTCTTCCTGCGTGTAGCCGAACGCCTGCTGGCGGTCGAGCAGCGCGGCGCCCTGCGTGCGGCCGGCCGCGACGTCCTCGGCCTTCGGCTCGATCTCGTCGAGCTTGATGCGCACGGCGTCGATCCAGCTCTTGTAAGGCTTCGCGTTCGCGAGATTGTCCTTCAGTTCCTTGTCGTCGATGATGCGGCCGTGTTCCATGTCGATCAGGAACATCTTGCCCGGCTGCAGACGCCACTTCTTGACGATCTTCGATTCGGGGATCGGCAGCGTGCCGGCTTCCGACGCCATGATGACGAGATCGTCGTCGGTGACGATGTAGCGGGCCGGACGCAGGCCGTTACGGTCGAGCGTCGCGCCGATCTGGCGGCCGTCGGTGAACGCGATCGCGGCCGGGCCGTCCCACGGCTCCATCATCGCGGCGTGATATTCGTAGAACGCGCGGCGGTTCTCGTCCATCAGCGTGTGCTGTTCCCACGCTTCCGGGATCATCATCATCACCGCGTGCACGAGCGGGTAGCCGGCCATCACCAGCAGCTCGAGACAGTTGTCGAACGACGCGGTATCCGACTGGCCAGGGTAAATCAGCGGCCACAGCTTCGGCAGATCGTCGGCGAGCACGTGCGACGCGATCGCGCCGGTACGCGCGTTCAGCCAGTTCACGTTGCCCTTCACGGTGTTGATCTCGCCGTTGTGCGCGATCATCCGGTACGGGTGAGCCAGCTCCCACGCCGGGAACGTGTTGGTCGAGAAGCGCTGGTGCACGAGCGCGAGCGCCGACACGACGCGCGTGTCCTGCAGGTCGCGGTAATACACGCCGACCTGGCCCGCGAGCAGCAGCCCCTTGTAGACGATCGTGCGCGCCGACATCGACGGCACGAAGTATTCCTTGCCGTGCTTGAGCTTCAGCGCCTGGATGCGGTGGCTCGCCGTCTTGCGGATCACGTACAGCTTCCGCTCGAGCGCGTCCGTCACCATGATGTCCTTGCCGCGGCCGATGAAGATCTGGCGGATCAGCGGCTCGCTCGCCTTCACGGTCGGCGAAATCGGCATCGCATGGTCGACCGGCACGTCGCGCCAGCCGAGCACGACCTGGCCTTCGGCCTTCACCGTCCGCTCGAGCTCCTGCTCGCACGCGAGACGCGATGCGTTTTCCTTCGGCAGGAAGATCATGCCGACCCCATATTCGCCGGCCGGCGGCAAATTCACGCCCTGCTTCGCCATTTCCTCGCGGTAGAACGCGTCCGGAATCTGGATCAGGATGCCCGCGCCGTCGCCCATCAGCGGATCGGCGCCGACCGCGCCACGGTGATCGAGGTTCTCGAGGATCTTCAGACCCTGCTGAATGATCTCGTGGCTCTTCTTGCCCTTGATGTGAGCGACGAAGCCGACGCCACAGGCGTCGTGTTCGTTTTGCGGGTCGTACAGACCTTGTGCGGCGGGCACCGCGGCGAGCGGCTGCTGGTGGTCGTTCATGGGGACACCGTCGTAAAGGGGGCCTGGAGGCCGTTGAACCATTTTCTTGTTGCCGTCGATCCCGCTCCCGACGGGAGACGGCACGGCCGACCGTGGATGGGCATGCTTCGCCCGGGCCACCGGAATTCGGAATATACGCGACGAATCAAAGGAATAGCAACAAAAACCGCTTGATCGAACCCCAATTAAACGCACGCCTCGATCTGGTGCCGTTTTATTGGGGTCGCATCGTTTTGGTGCAAAAAGAAGCGGCGCCCGCAGCGCCGCCTCCTGAACCGCCGGTCCTGCGTTACTGCTGGATCGGCGGCGTGTTTTCACGCACCTTTCTGGGGCGTCCGCGCGGCAGCGGCGACACGCGCCGGTTCGCGGTACGCGCCGCCCACTCGCGATAATTCTCGCCGCCGAGCACCCAACCCTTCAACGTCGCCTGCTGCAGCTGGTCGGCCTGCCGCTCGTCGAGCGGCTGCTCGCACAGCTCCTTGTACGCGCGCTGGCGGTCGAACGGCGTATTGCCGAGCGCCCAGTAGAGCGGATGGTCGGTGATCAGGCTGTCGACAGTGAGCCCGACGTGGTGCCGGTAGCTCGACCAGCGATAGGCCTCGGGCGTCGCGACGAGCTGCGCGCGCACCGGGCTCATCTCGACCACACGGCTCGCGAGCAGGAAATAGCGCTCGCCTTCGATCACGGTCGCGCGATAGCGGCCTTCCCACAGGGTGCCGCGCCGCGAATAGCGCCGGTTGAAATGCGCGACGTAGCGGCGACCGACGGCCTGCATCGCTTTCGGCAGGCTTGCTTCGTCGCTCGGCGTCACGAGCAGTTGCACCTGGCGGGGCAGCAGCACGTAGGCGTGCACCGACAGGTGATGATCGCGCGCGGCGGCCTTCAGGCAATCGATGAAGAGTTCGTAGTCCTGGTCGTCGACGAACGCGGGTTGCTGATCCAGGCCGCGCAGTATCACGTGCTGCGGCTGGTCGGGAACGTAGAGTCGTGCTAACCGTGCCATGCTGAATGTCCGTTTGAACGCGTTAGGAAATACCCGGGGGTCCGAAAATGCGCACCTGCGTAGAATGCCTGTCCCCGCTGGGCGCGAAAGCGTACGGTCGTACGAAACCTAGGGAGAAAACTCTAACTTACGAGCTTGTTTGGTTTTAAACGCAGTCGTCATAATGAGCACGCCTTTGATCGGAGGAGACACAATGAAACGAAAACTGGCCATTACGGGGGCCGCGGCACTCGCATTCTCATTGGCGGGCGCTACGGCACATGCACAATCCGCAGGTGATTTCTACGTCAGCACCGGCTGGCTGCACCTTGCGCCGCAGGACAGCAGCGACCCGCTGTTCCTCTACCGCGTCGGCGGCACGCCCATCAACCAATCGATTCCCAACACCGGCGCCGGCATCAACGACGCCGATACGCTGGGGCTCGCAGCGGGCTACTTCGTCACCGACCACATCTCCACCGAGCTCGTGATGGGGATACCGCCGAAGTTCGACATTACCGGCAAGGGTCAGTTCGATAAGTTCGGCGTACTCGGCCGTGCGTACCAGTGGAGCCCCGCCGTATTGCTTCGCTACCACTTCAACGACGCCAACGCGAAGTTCCGTCCGTATGTCGGCGTCGGCGCGACGTATGTCTGGTTCACCGGCGCCAAGATCACGAACAGCAGCTTCGAGAACGGCGTGCTCGGCGGCCCGACCAGCGCGACGACCAGCAACCAGTGGGCGCCCGTGTTCAACGCCGGCTTCACGTACAACTTCACGAAGCACTGGTTCGCGGGCCTGTCGCTCTCGTACATCCCGGTCAGCGTGACCGCGACCTTCACGACGGCCCGCCGGACGCCGGTCGGCACCCTGACCGAAACGTCGAAAGCGAAGATCTCGCTGAATCCGATCGTCACGTACCTGAACCTCGGCTACCGCTTCTAAGCGTAGTCGAATATTTGGGGAATGGTTAATCCTGCTGCAATTTGTAGCGGATTTTTCCTGACGTAACGTCTCCACGATGCGAAACGCCCCGGCGGGAATCCCGTCGGGGCGTCTTTTTTTCGCGTCAGGCACGTTCCCGGCACGGGTTTCGCCGGCCGTCAGGGAATGGCGATGTCGTCCAGCGCAGCCGGGCCGATCAGGTCGATCCGGTCCGTGCAGACCGCATCGACACCCCAGCGCGCGAGTTCGCGTGCCCGTTCGAGGTCGTTTACCGTGTAAACCAGGATGCGCAGCCCGGCCGCCTTGATCGCGCGCACGAGCGGCTCGTCGAGCTGTTTGTGGTCTGCATGCAACGAAACGCAGCCGAGCGCGCCGACGACTTGCGCATGCCAGTCGTCCGGCACGGCCTCGTAGAGCATCCCGCGCGGCAGCGCAGGCGCCGTCGCGCGCGCCTGTTGCAGCGCGTCGAACGAGAACGACGACAGGAGCGGCGGAACCGCGGCATCGCGCCAGTACACGGCTGCGTCGGCCGCCACGCGCCGCCCCGTCTCGCGCTCGCGCCCCGGGCACGGCTTGATCTCGACATTCGCGGCCAGTCCGTGGGCGAGGCAGCGCGCCGCCGCCGCCTCGAGCGTCGGCATCCGCTCGCCCGCGAAGCGCGCGTCGCGCCACGCGCCCGCATCGAGCGCGGCCAGCGCGTCATAACGCATGCCCGCCGCCGCGCCGTGACCGTTCGACGTGCGGTCGACCGTATCGTCGTGCAGCAGGAACGTCACGTCGTCGGCCGACAGCTTCGCGTCGAACTCGACCATCCGGTGGCCACGGCGCGCGCCCTCGTCGAGCGCGACGAGCGTGTTCTCCGGCGCGAGCGTGCCGCCGCCGCGATGGGCGACGACGCGCGGATAAGGCCACCAGTCGGTACGGGTCGTCATCGTCGGTCTCTCCTCGGCAAGGTCAGCAGGTTCAGCCGGCACGCTTGCCGGTCTCGGGATCGAAGAAATGCAGCCGGTGCGCCGGCAGCGAGGCCGCCAGCGCCGTGCCGCGCGCGGGACGGTCCGCGTGCGGCAAGCGTACCGCGACGTCATGATTGCCCCAGCGGCCGTGCGCGAGATTGTCCGCGCCGAGCAGCTCGCACGAGTCGACCGGCAGCGTCGCCTGCGCGACGCCCGGCTGCGGCGTCATGTGCTCGGGACGCACGCCGAGCACCCAGTCGCGCCCGGTGGCGATCGCCGCGCCGATGCCGGGGGCGCCTGCGACCGGCAGCGCAGGGCCGCCACCCGCGACCGTAAACGTCGCGCCGTCGTCCGACAGCCGGCCGTGCATCAGGTTCATCGCGGGCGAGCCGATGAAGCCCGCGACGAACACCGTCGCCGGCTTCTCGTACACGTCGACCGGCGCGCCGATCTGTTCCGCGTAGCCGCGGTTCATCACGATCACGCGCTGCGCGAGCGTCATCGCCTCGATCTGGTCGTGCGTGACGTAGACGCTCGTCGTCGCGAGCCGCGCATGCAGCCGCTGGATCTCGAGCCGCATCTGCACGCGCAATTTCGCGTCGAGGTTCGACAACGGCTCGTCGAACAGGAACACCGACGGCTCGCGCACGATTGCGCGCCCCATCGCGACGCGCTGCCGCTGGCCGCCCGACAGCTCGCGCGGCCGCCGCGCGAGCAACGGCTCGAGCTCGAGGATCTTCGCAGCCGCGGCCACCCGCGAATCGATCGTTGCGCGCTCGATCCCGCGGATCTTCAACCCGTAGCCCATGTTCTGCGCGACCGTCATGTGCGGGTACAGCGCATAGTTCTGGAACACCATCGCGATGTCGCGATCCTTCGGCTCCAGCGTATTGACGACGCGCTCGCCGATCGCGATCTCGCCGTCCGTCACCGTCTCGAGCCCCGCGATCATCCGCAGCAATGTCGACTTGCCGCAGCCCGACGGGCCGACCAGCACGATGAATTCGCCGTCGGCGATCTCCACGTCGATGCCATGCAGCACGTGCTGCTTGCCGTCATAGGATTTCCTGACGCCCTTCAAGCTCAGCGCAGCCATTCTTGGTCTTTCTCCCGGTTGCCGTCCGTCATTTATTTCTCGGAATCGACGAGGCCGCGCACGAACCAGCGCTGCATCGCCAGTACGACGACGAGCGGCGGGATCATTCCCAGCAGCGTCGCCGCCATCACGTATTGCCATTCGGTCGCGGCGTCGCCGCTCGCGATCATCGTCTTGATGCCCACCACCGCCGTCGACAGCGAGGCCTCCGTCGTGATCAGGATCGGCCACAGATACTGGTTCCAGCCGTAGATGAACGTGATCACGAACAGCGCCGCGATGCTCGTCTTCGACAGCGGCAGCACGACGTCCCAGAAGAACCGCAGCGGCCCCGCGCCGTCGATGCGCGCGGCATCCATCAGCTCGTCGGGCAGCGTCATGAAGAACTGGCGGAACAGGAACGTCGCGGTCGCCGACGCGATCAGCGGCAGCGTGAGCCCCGCATAGGTGTTCGTCAGGTGCAGCGTCGACACGACCTGCACGGTCGGGAAGATCCGCACTTCCACCGGCAGCATCAGCGTGATGAAGATCAGCCAGAACGCCGTGTTGCGAAACGGGAAGCGGAAATAGACGATCGCGTACGCGGACAGGATCGACACCGCGATCTTGCCCACCGCGATCCCGAGCGCCATTGCGAAGCTGTTCACGAGCAGGCGGCCGAACGGCGCGGTCGTGCCGCCGCTGCCGTGCCCCCAGATGTACGCGACGTTCTCGAACAGGTGCGTGCTCGGCACGAGCGACAGCGGCACCGTGAACACTTCCTGCGCATTCATCGTCGCCGCGCAGAACGCGACGTAGACGGGAAACACGATCAGCACGACGCCCGCGATCAGCACCGCGTGGCAGAACAGGTCGAAGCCCTTGCGATTTTCGATCATGCGTATTGCACCCTGCGTTCGACGAAGCGGAACTGGATCACCGTGAGCCCGACGACGATGATCATCAGCACGACCGACTGCGCGCCCGAGCTGCCGATGTCGAGCCCCTGGAAGCCCTCCGCGAAGATCTTGTAGATCAGTGTCTTCGTGCTCTGCGCCGGGCCGCCGCCGGTGGCCGCGTCGATCACCGGGAACGTGTCGAAGAACGCGTAGACGAGGTTCACGACCAGCAGGAAGAAGCTGGTGGGCGACAGCAGCGGCAGCACGATGTTGAAGAAGCGCCGCACCGGCCCGGCACCGTCGATCGCGGCCGCCTCGATCAGCGAGCGCGGAATCGCCTGCAGGCCCGCGTAGAAGAACAGGAAGTTGTAGCTCACCTGTTTCCACACCGATGCAAGCACGACCAGGAACATCGCCTGGTCGCCGTTCAGCGCGTGGTTCCACACGATGCCGCTCCTCGCGAGCGCATAGGTGATCAGGCCGATGCTCGGGTTGAACAGGAACGCCCACAGCACGGCGGCGATCGTCGGGGCAACCGCATACGGCCAGATCAGCAGCGTGCGGTACACGCGCGCGCCGCGGATCACGCGATCGGCGCACGCGGCGAGAATCAGCGATACGACGAGCCCGCTCACCGTGACGAGCGAACTGAACACGAGCGTCGTGCGGAACGAATCGAGATACAGCGGATCGGCGAACAGGTGCGTGAAGTTCGCGAGGCCGACGAATTCGCTCGACGTGCCGAACGCGTCCTGCATCTGCGTCGACTGCCATAGCGCGACGCCGGCCGGCCACAGGAAGAACACGGCGGTGATCGCGAGCTGCGGCGCGATCAGCAGGTACGGCAACAGGCTCGTACCGAAACGGGAACGGGATTGCATCGCGGATATCCGGTCAGGCGCAACGGAAAGGGAGTCGTGCCGCCGGCCGGCACGCGCATCCGTACAGGATGCGACGCGGCCGGCGGCACGGTGCGATGCGGGCTCAGCCGCCCGACTTCTCGAACCGGCGCAGCAACTCGTCGCCGCGCGACGCGGCCGAATCGAGCGCGTCCTTCGGCGATTTCTTCTGCGCCCAGACCTGTTCGAACTCCTCGTCGACCACCGTGCGGATCTGCGGCATGTTGCCCAGGCGCAGCCCCTTCGTGTACGGCAGCGGCGGCTTGTTCAGCATCTGCTTGATCGCGGTTTCGGCGCTCGGGTTCTTCGCGTAGAAGCCCTGCTGGCGCGTGAGGTCGTACGCGGCGGTCGTGACCGGGAGGTAGCCCGTGTCCTGGTGCCACTTCGCGGCGACAGCCGGCGAGGCCAGGTACGCGAGGAATTTCGCGACGCCCTTGTAGGTCGCCGGATCCTTGCCCGCCAGCACCCACAGGCTCGCGCCGCCGATGATCGCGTTCTGCGGGGCGCCCTTCACGTTCGCGTCGTACGGCATCATGCCCGTGCCGTAGCTGAACTTCGCGAACTTCTGCACGTTCGCGAGCGCGCCCGACGACGTCGTCAGGATCCCGCAGTCGCCGCTGTAGAACTTCGCCGACGCTTCGTCCTTGCGGCCCGCGTACGTGAACGTGCCGTCCTTCGCCATCTGCTGCAGGAACGAGATGTGCGCGATCTGCTGCGGCTTGTTGAATTCGAGCACCGCGTCGGTACCGTCGAAGCCGTTGTTGCGGCTCGCGAACGGCAGCCCATGCCACGCGCTGTAGTTCTCGAGCTGGATCCAGCCCTGCCAGCCGGTCGTGAAGCCGCATGCCATCCCCGACTTGCGCAGCTTCTCCGCATCGGCCTGCACGTCGGCCCACGTCTTCGGCGGCTGGTTCGGGTCGAGCCCGGCCTTCTTGAACGCGTCCTTGTTGTAGTACAGCACCGGCGTCGAGCTGTTGAACGGCATCGATACGAGATGGCCCGTCTTCGCGTCGCTGTAGTAGCTCGCGATGGTCGGCACGAACGCCTTTTCGTCGAGCGGCACGCCGGCCTGCTTGAACACGTCGTAGACGGGCACGACGGCCTTCTTCGCCTGCATCATCGTGGCCGTGCCGACTTCATAGACCTGGAGGATCGCCGGCGCGTTGCCGCTGCGATAGGCGGCGATGCCGGCCGCGAGTGCCTGGTCGTAGGTGCCCTTGAAGACCGGCACGATCTTGTAGTCGCTCTGCGACGCGTTGAACTGGTCGGCGATCGCGTTGACCCGCTCGCCGAGCGCGGCTTCCATCGCATGCCAGAACTGGATTTCCGTCGCGGCGAGCGCCACGTGCTGTACCCCGAACATCAGCGCGCCGCCGAGCGCGATCGAACGAACCAGTGTCCCCGCAGGCTTCTTCTTCATCGACCTCTCTCCTATGAAAACGTTACCAACAGCGTGTGCAACATTCCCGTCGCCATTGAACCGGCGAAGTCTAGTGATCGTTTGTGACAGTCAGTTGTCGTTGATGACGAACAGGCGCTGATACTCCTTCAGCGCGAAGCGGTCGGTCATGCCGGCGATGTAGTGCGCGACGAGGCGCGGCTGCTGCGCGGCATCGTCGGACTGGTACGGCGGCGGCAGCAGCCGCGGATCGTCGATGAACGCGTCGAACAGACCGGTGACGACGCGCTGCGCCTTGCTCGCCATGCGCATCACCTTGTAGTGGCGATAGAGGTTCTTGAAGAGGAAACGCTTGAGGGCGGCCGCCTGCGCGGCAACCGTTTCGCTGTGCGACACGAGCGGCGGCGCGGCGCGCACGTCGTCGAGCGACGTGGGGGCGACACGCGCGAGATTGCGCGTCGTCTCGTCGATCAGGTCGACGATCAGCGTGTTGATGATGCGGCGCACCGTCTCGTGCACGAGACGGCGGCCTTCGAGGTGCGGGAATTCGGCGAGCGCCGCCTCGTAGTGGCGCTGCCACAGCTCGACTTCCGCGAGCTGTTCGATCGTGATCAGGCCGGAACGCAGGCCGTCGTCGACGTCGTGGTTGTTGTACGCGATCTCGTCCGCGATGTTGGCGAGCTGCGCTTCGAGCGACGGCTGGCGGCCCTGCAGGAAGCGCTCGCCGAGCGCGCCCAGCTTGCGCGCATTCTCGCGCGAGCAGTGCTTCAGAATGCCTTCGCGCGTCTCGAAGCACAGGTTCAGCCCGTTGAACGCGCCGTAGTGCTCCTCGAGCTCGTCGACGACCGCCAGGCTCTGGAGGTTGTGCTCGAAGCCGCCATGCTCGCGCATGCAGGCATTCAGCGCATCCTGCCCGGCATGGCCGAACGGCGTATGGCCGAGGTCGTGCGCGAGCGAGATCGCCTCGACAAGATCCTCGTTCAGGCGCAGGTTGCGCGCGACCGAGCGCGCGATCTGTGCGACTTCGAGACTGTGCGTGAGGCGTGTGCGGAACAGGTCGCCTTCGTGATTGACGAAGACCTGCGTCTTGTATTCGAGCCGGCGAAATGCGGTCGAATGGACGATGCGGTCACGGTCGCGCTGGAATTCGGTGCGCGCCGCCGGCGGTGCTTCCGGATGGCGACGGCCGCGCGACTGCGACGCGTGTGCGGCATACGGAGCGAGATGGGCTTCCAGCGCCGCCAGCGTCGGCGGCTCGGCCACCGGCGCAGCAGATGCGCGGCCGGCTTCGGGCAGTGTGCTGCTGGATGTCTCGCTCACGTCTCCTCCATGTCAGGGGCGCCGGGGCATCCGGGCCGCCGTTAGCGGGTAGTCTGCGCCAGTGTGGCGAACACGGCTTCGTCCGGCGCCTGCGTGATCAGCGTATCGCCGAATCGCTTCAGCAGGATGAACTTGATCGCGCCGGCCTCCGCCTTCTTGTCGACGCGCATCAGGTCCATGTAGCGCGCGTCGCCGAGCGCGGGCCCGCGGGTCGGCAGGTGCGCGGCCGCGATCACCGCATCGAGACGCTGCCGCGATGCTTCGTCGAGCAGGCCGAGCCGCACCGACAGGTCGCCCGCCATCACCATCCCGCAGCCAACCGCTTCGCCATGCAGCCACTCGCCGTAGCCGAGGCCGGCCTCGATCGCATGGCCGAACGTATGGCCGAAATTCAGGATCGCGCGCAGGCCGCCTTCGCGTTCGTCGGCCGCCACCACGCTCGCCTTGATCTCGCACGAGCGCTTCACCGCATGCGCGAGCGCGGCCGGGTCGCGACGGTTCAGCGCGTCGACGTTCGCCTCGATCCAGTCGAAGAATTCCGCATCGGCGATCGCGCCGGTCTTGATGATCTCGGCGACGCCGGCCGCCAGTTCGCGGTCGGGCAGGGTCGTCAGCGCGCCGATGTCCGCGATCACGGCCTGCGGCTGGTAGAACGCGCCGATCATGTTCTTGCCGAGCGGGTGGTTGATGCCCGTCTTGCCGCCGACCGACGAATCGACCTGCGACAGCAGCGTCGTCGGCACCTGGATGAACGGCACGCCGCGCATGTAGCACGCGGCCGCAAAGCCCGTCATGTCGCCGATCACGCCGCCGCCGAGCGCGACGAGCGTCGTCTTGCGGTCCGCGCGGTCGGTCAGCAGGCCGTCGAAGATCAGGTTCAGCGTTTCCCAGTTCTTGTACGCCTCGCCGTCCGGCAGCACGACCGTCGACACGCGCTTGCCGAGCGGCGCAAGCGCCGCGCGCAGCGCGTCGCCGTAGAGCGGATCGACCGTCGTGTTCGTGACGATCGTGACGGACGAGCCCTTGATATGAGGCGCGAACAACTCGGCGCGGCCAATCAGGCCGGCGCCAATATGAATCGGATAGGCGCGGTCGCCCAGATCGACGTTGACAGTAATCATGCTTGTAGCGGCTTGGCGATGACGCCCGCCAGTTCGAGTTGCATCAGCACCATGTTGACGAGACCGTTGACCGACGGACGGCCGGTCTCGATGACGAAATCCGCGCATTCGCGGTACAGCGGGTCGCGTACCTCGTACAGCGCTTCGAGACGCCCCTTCGGATCTTCGGTCTGCAGCAGCGGGCGGTTCTTGTCCTTGCGCGTACGCAGCCACAGATCGTGCGGATTGGCGCGCAGGTAGACGACGATGCCGTGGCTTTTCAGGCAGTCGCGGTTTTCCGGGCGCAGCACCGCGCCGCCGCCCGTCGCGAGCACGATGTTCTCGCGCTGCGTGAGATCGGCGATCACCTGCGTTTCGCGATCGCGAAACCCGGCCTCGCCCTCCATCTCGAAGATCACCGGAATGCGCGCGCCCGTGCGGGCCTCGATTTCGTGGTCGGAGTCGAAGAACGTCCTGTCGAGACGACGCGCGACCGCACGGCCCACGGTGGTCTTACCCGCTCCCATAAGGCCGACGAAAAATACGTTTGCATGTGGGTCCCGCGCTTGCAACGGCTTCCTCTGCTTCAATCTTGCTGGTGTGTGGCGCAGCTTACTGGCAAAGCGGCTGCCTTGTCGAGCCTGCGCCGGCGGCTTCCGGCCCCGTTTTCTCGGCATCCGCGCCGCCCGCGCCGGGCGCATTGCAGCGCGCATCGACGACGGTCGGCGTGATGAAGACGACCAGTTCGTTACGTTGATCGCGTTGCGCGCGGTGCCGGAAAAGCGCGCCCAGAAACGGTATTTTGCCCAAGAGCGGCACGCGCGTCACATCGTTCCGGTTCAGTTGCTCATAGATCCCGCCAATCGCGACCGTCCCGCCGTTCTCGACCTCGACGCGCGTCTGGACGTGTTTCGTATGGATCGCCGGACCGGCCGCCGTCGGCTCGCCGATGCTGTCCTTCGTCACGTCCAGGTCGAGCACCACACGCCCGTCCGGCGTGATCTGCGGCTCGACCTCGAGCTTGAGCGTCGCCCGGCGGAACTGCACGCCGCTCACGCCGTTGCCGACCTTCGCCTGGTACGGCAGCTCCGAGCCCTGTTCGACGATGGCCTTGACGCGATCGGCGGTCACCACGCGCGGACTCGAAACGATCTGGCCCCGCCCTTGCGCCTCGAGCGCGCTCAGTTCGACGTCGAGCACACGGCTGAGCGGCGCGGCGAACAGCGTGAAGCCGGCGGTTGCCGCTTCGAAGCCGCCGAGCGGCCGCGCAGCCAGGTCGAGCGCATTGCGGGCACCGGTCATAAACATGGCGCTCTCGCCCGACGGCGGCCGCTCCTGCGCCCGCAGCGCGACGCGCGCGCCGAGATTGCGCGAAAAACCCTGCTCGCCCTCGACGATGCGGGCCTCGATCCGGACCTGCCGCGACGGCCGGTCGATCGCATCGATCAGGCTCGCGATCTGGTCGAGACGCGGCGCGAGATCGGTGACGAACAGCAGGTTCGTGCGCGGATCGGCAGCTGCCGCACCACGCTTCGATAGCAGGCGCTGGCCGGTCGCGCCGGCCAGGAGCCGCTGCACGTCCTGCGCACGCGGGTAGTGCAGCGCGAACGTCCGGCTCGCAAGCGGCTCCAGATCGGCGGCCCGCGCGTGCATTTCGAAGCGCTCGCGTTCGCGGGCGGCCAGTTCGGCCGCCGGCGTGACCCATATCACGTTGCCCCGCCGGGACATCGCGAGCCCGTGTGTGTCGAGCAGCGTGTCGAAGGCATCGCGCCAGCGGACATTGTTCAGACGTAACGTGACGGCGCCACGCACCTGCTCGCTGACGACAATATTGAGTCCGGTGAACCGCGCGAACGCGTCGAACGCGGCCGCAAGCCCCGCGCCCTGCAGATTCAGCGAGATCCGCCGCGTGTCGTCCGCATCGCCCGGCTGCCGGGCCGCAGCGTCGCTCATCCGTGCCGGCGGCGCCAACGGGATCGGCGGCCCCTCCAGCCCGGGCGCCGGGGTGGCGGCCTCCGCCTGAAGCGCCGCGCGAGCCGCCTGGTCGAACGGCGGCGGGCCGGCCTCCGTCGATACGGTGTGATCCGCACCGTCCACCACGCCTTGTGGCAACGGCAGACCCGGCACCTGCGTATCCAACGATGCGGCAGGCCAGACGGCCGGCAGCGGCGGCAACGACGCGCTTGCACTGGCCGCGGTCAATCCGGCCCAAACGGCGAGCACCCGGCATCCGTGCTTGATCATGGCCGCCTCCCGTCGTCCAGCGTGACCCGGTACGTGCCGTCCGCTGTTGCCAGCGTCACGGCGACGGGATCGACGCGCACCACCCGCGCGGCCCCGACGGTATCGCCGGGGACCACGGCCGTGAACGCGCCGTCACCGTCGTCGAACAGTGCAAGACCTGCATGACCGTCGCGAATCGTGCCGGCCAGGCGGGCAGCCGCCCCCTCCGGTTCGGACGAACCGGCCTCGCCGAACGGATCGGCGCCGGGCGTGTCGGCCAGAACCGGCGCCTCCCCGCCCGTGGACGTTGGCGCCGGCAACTCCGGAAACACGTCGACGGACATTTCCACGCGCGCGGCCTCCTTTCCCCGTTCGACACGCAGCGCGGACGGCACAGCCAGCACCGGGGAACGGGCCAGCCCGCCGACCATCTGCAGCAACGCGCGAAAGCCGCCGTACGCGACGATACGCACCGAGCGCCTGCCGTCCGGCACCGCGCCATCGGCGCGCAGCGGTTCGATCGATACGTCGCGCAGCCCGCTCGACGCGGCGCGATCCGCCAGTTCCAGCATCAAAGCGGCCCATTCCGGCGTACGCGGCGAGCGATCGCCGTGTGCCGCCGCCGGCTGCACGCCGCGTTGCCGTGCGGCGGCCACCAGGACACGCCGCGCGTCGGCCTCCCGCATCTGCGCCGCTGCGAGCAACGCGCGGCTATGCGCGAGCCCGCTCCAGTCGGCAGCATTCGCCAGATGAATGCCGCCCGCCAGCACGGCCGCGAATGCGAGCCCGCAGCCTGCGACGTGCGCAGCCGCCGGCGACACGCGCCGCATGCCGCCCCGCCATCCGTCGCCGCGCAGTGCGGACCGATGCGCGAGCGCCATCATGTGCCGCCCCCCGACGCTTTCCGGGACGCCATCGCGTCGTGCCAGCGCAGCTGGACCGAGAACCGGAACGGCATCCCACCTATAGGGACCGGCGCATCGGAAGCAGGCTTCAACGCATCGATATCGATCCGCCAGCCACGTTGCTCGCGTGCCATCCCCGCGAGCCATCGCGCGGCCGCCCGGTAGCTCGCGGCCCGCGCATCGATCACGGCACCGGCCGACGTCGTGCGCAGCGCGTCGAGCCGGACGGCGCCGTCGCGCACCTGCGCCAGCGTGGCCAGCAGCCCTGCGACGTGCCGATAAGGCGCAGCAAGCGCGGCCGCCTGCGCATCGCGCTGGGCGGCAACGGCCGCCGCCCTGGCTGCGCGTGTCGCGGCCCCCACCTGCGGCTGCAACTGCCGCAGCCGCGCCTCCACGCTTGCACGTTCGGCATCCACACGCCACGCCGCCGCGGTGGCAGCGCCCGTCCACAGGCCGGCGCCGAGCACACCGAACAGAATCGCCGCACCGCACTGCGCGGCCCGGCGACGTCGCAACGCCTGCGCCAGCCGCTCGCGGTATGGCAGCAGGTTGAAACCGCCCGGCTCCGCACGACAGGCCGTCATTCCCACACCCCGCGCAATGCCAGCCCGAATGCGACAGCCCATGCCGGGCCGCCCGGCATGCCGGCGGGCGGGCACGGCTGCCCGCTCCAGCCCGTGCAGTCGAACGACACCGCAACCGCACCGAGCACATCGCCGATCTCGGCGACGGACGTGTCGAAGCGGGCGATGCAACGCTCGTCCCCGGCCACGAGTACGCAACACACGGCCCCGAGCGCGCGCTGGCGCAATGCATCGGAAAACGCCCCCGGCACGGCGCCGGACAGCGTCAGCACCGGTACGGCCAACGGGCCGTCGATTCGCCAGCCGTGCACGCCCGAGTCATGAAACCAGAGCGCCGCGTAGGGGCCCGCCTGCGCGTCGGGTTCGAATTGCGCGGCATAGCGCAACGCACGCAGCGCCGCGGCCGACTCGCCGTCGACCACCGTCAGGTCGACACCGGCCTGGGCAGCCACGTCGATCCGCCGTTCGAGCAGCGCCAGCGGCGCCACGGCAACCTCGATCTCGCCCGCTCCCGCGCCGCCCTCATGCCGCCAGTCGAACGCGAGACTGTCCGGCGCCAGCCCCGAGATGCGTTCGGCCGCCTGCCGCGCGGCGTCCTCGACGTCGGCCCGCCCGGCCAGGTCGAGCGTCGCGGTGCGCATCTCGTCATCGTGCAACGCCATCACGCCGCGCGCGTCGCACCGCACGCCGGCCGCCGACAGCCTCGACACGGCGGCGGCCAGCGCGCGTGCAACAGCCGCCCAGCGCGCATCCTCCGGCCCGCCCGCCAACCCGACCGGCTCCCGCTCGAGTCCCTCGACGCACACCCCCGCGCCCCGGCCGCGCCGGCTCAACACGACCACCCTCACCTCATGCGCACCGACGTCGATTCCCGTCGACCGGTGCCCGCCCTGTGCAAACCGCGCTCGCCATCGTCCCGCCATCCCAGCCTCCCGAATTCGTCGCGGCCCATGCCGCGTTTCCGAGACCTGATTCTGCAAATCGGCGCGTGCGGCCGACAGTCGGCCTAATGGCCAGCATCCGCTCCCGACGACCATGCGCGGGCTATGCTGGAAGTACGCCAGGCCGCGTCTTCGCGGCGGGCGGCCCCCGCGTCAGGACCGGTCTTACCGGGCAGCTATAATCGCGGGACTGTTTTCCGGTATGCCTATGCAATCCACGACTCCTACGTCCCCGCCTCCTGCCCCGGAGCCGAAGAAGCGGCCCTGGTGGCAAAAAGTCCTGCTCGGATTCGCCACGATGTGCGTGGCGCTCGTCGTGGCCGGCGGCCTCGTGCTCGGCTACGCGCTCGTCGTTGCGTGGCCGAACATGCCGTCGCTCGACGCGCTGACCGACTATCGGCCGAAGGTGCCGCTGCGCATCTATACGTCCGATCACGTGCTGATCGGCGAATTCGGCGAAGAGCGCCGCGACGTCGTCCATTTCAAGGACGTGCCCGACTCGCTGAAGAAGGCGATCCTCGCGATCGAGGACGCGCGCTTCTACGATCACGGCGGTGTCGACCTCACCGGCATCGTCCGCGCCGGCTTCGTCGCGCTGACGAACGGCCATGCGTCGCAGGGTGCGAGCACGATCACGATGCAGGTCGCGCGCAACTTCTTCCTGTCGAGCGAGAAGACCTACACGCGCAAGATTTACGAGATGCTGCTCGCGTACCGGATCGAGCGTGCGCTGACGAAGGATCAGATTCTCGAGGTCTACATGAATCAGATCTATCTCGGCCAGCGCGCGTACGGCTTCGCGAGCGCCGCGCGGGTCTACTTCGGCAAGGACCTGAAGGACATCTCGCTGGCCGAAGCCGCGATGCTCGCCGGGCTGCCGAAGGCACCGTCCGCGTACAACCCGGTCGTGAACCCGAAGCGTGCGAAGGTGCGCCAGGAATACATCCTGCAGCGGATGCTCGAGCTGAATTTCATCACGCGCGAACAGTACGACGAAGCTTCCGCTCAGCCGCTCGTCGTCAAGGGTCCGGGCCGCGATTTCAGCGTGCACGCCGAGTACGTCGCGGAAATGGTCCGACAAATGATGTACGCGCAGTACCGCGAGGAAACCTACACGCGCGGCTTCAACGTCGTCACGACGATCGACTCCGCGGATCAGCAGGTCGCGTACACCGCGCTGCGCAAGGGCATCATGGATTACGAACGCCGGCACGGCTATCGGGGGCCGGAAGGCTTCATCGAGCTGCCGGCCGGGGCCGACGACCGTGAACAAGCGATCGACGATGCGCTGCTCGAACACCCTGACAACGGCGAACTGATCGCCGCGGTCGTCACGGCCGCCAGCCCGCGCCAGATCACGGTCGCGTTCATCGACGGCAGCAATGCGACGATCGAAGGCGACAACCTGCGCTTCGCGTCGGGCGCGCTGTCGGCCAATGCGCAGCCGAATCGCCGCATCCGCCCGGGCGCGATCGTCCGCGTCGTGAAGAACGACGCCGGCAAATGGTCGATCACGCAGTTGCCGCAGGTCGAGGGAGCGTTCCTGTCGATCGTCCCGCAGGACGGCGCGATCCGCTCGCTCGTCGGCGGCTTCGACTACAACAAGAACAAGTTCAACCACGTCACGCAGGCGTGGCGGCAGCCGGGTTCGTCGTTCAAGCCGTTCATCTATTCGGCGTCGCTCGACAAGGGCCTCGGGCCGGCAACCGTGATCAACGACGGCCCGCTGTATTTCAGCGCCGCCGAAACGGGCGGCCAGCCGTGGGAGCCGAAGAACTACGGCGGCGGCTTCGAAGGTCCGATGTCGATGCGCACCGCGCTGCAGCGCTCGCGCAACCTCGTGTCGATCCGGATCCTGAACCACATCGGCACGAAGTACGCGCAGCAGTACATCACCCGCTTCGGCTTCGACGCCGAACGCCATCCGGCCTACCTGCCGATGGCACTCGGCGCGGGCCAGGTCACGCCGCTGCAGATGGCGGGCGCGTACTCGGTCTTCGCGAACGGCGGCTACCGCGTCAATCCGTACCTGATCGCCGAAGTCACCGATCCGAACGGCGCGATCGTCGTGCGCGCGCAGCCGCTCGTCGCCGAGCAGAATGCGCCGCGCGCGATCGACCCGCGCAACGCGTATGTGATGAACAGCCTGCTGCAGAGCGTCGCGCAGCGCGGCACGGGCGCACGGACCAACGTGCTGAAGCGCACCGACCTCGCGGGCAAGACCGGCACGACGAACGACTCGCACGACGCGTGGTTCGCCGGCTACCAGCACACGCTCGCCGCGATCGCGTGGATCGGCTACGACAATCCGCGCAGCCTCGGCGATCGCGAAACGGGGGGCGGCCTGTCGCTGCCGGTCTGGATCGACTACATGGGCGCCGCGCTGAAGGGTGTGCCCGAGTTCAAGCCGACGGTGCCGGACGGCGTCGAGTCGCTCGGCGGCGAGCTGTACTTCACCGAGTTCGCGCCGGGCCACGGCTTCGTGTCGACGGTCGGCGTACCGCAGGCGCCGGCCGCGCAGAACGTCGACGCCACCGTGCCGCACGTCGACGAGCAGGAAAAGCAGGACATCATGAACCTGTTCGCGCACTGACCACCGGCACGGACATGAAAAAAGCGCCCCGCGGGGCGCTTTTTCTTTGATACGACGCGTCGAGGCGCAGCCCGGCTTCGGCCGGAGCGGTTACGGCGCGCTGAACGTGATCGGCAGGCCGGCCTGCTGCGTCGCGTATTCGGTGAGCGCCGAGAAAAACTCGGTGCCCGTGCGCGTATCGCGCCATTCGCCGTCGATGAAACGGTAGTGGAAGCCGCCCGCCCTCGCGGCGATCCACACTTCCTTCATCGGCGGCTGCAGGTTGACGATGATCTTCGAGCCGTTCTCGAACGTCAGCGTCAGGACGCTGCCGTTGCGCTCCAGATCGATGTCGTGATCGCCGTCGTTGGCGTCGTCGACGGTACGCTCGACGGCCGCCAGCACGGCCTCGGCACGGGTCAGGTATTCGGTATCGGACATGCTAAACTCTATCGGTTCAATTGTTCAGGGACGATCATGCGAGTCGTTTTCCGGATGAGCGCGATTGTAGCGGCTTTGGCGATTCTTGCCGGCTGCGGTCAAAGCGGCGCGCTCTATCTGCCCACCGTGCCTCCGATGCCCAAGCCACTCCAGCAGCAGGACACCCCGCCGTCGGACGTGAAGCCGACCGATGAAAACGCGTCGTCCGACAGTGTGCCCGATTCGTCCGGCACACCGCTCACGCTGTCACCCGAACTGTCGAGCAGCGCATCGTCCATGCCTGCACCGGCGTCGAGCCCGGCCGTCGCGAAGTAACGACGCGCCGCCTGCACGGCGCACGAAACAAGGCGATGACTTCCCGGTCATCGCCTTTTGTTTTTTTCAGGCTGCGCCGTCACGCGCGCACGCGCCGCCATCCCCATGCGATGAGCCGCCAGCCGAGCAGCACGGCGACGATTGCCGCATACAGCTTCGGCTGCGCGAGATTGTGCTTGCCGGCCCTCATCCACCAGAAGTGCAGCACGCCGAACAGCGCGATCGCGTAGATCGCGCTGTGCAGCGTCGCCCAGTGGCGCCCCAGGCGGCGCACCATGGCGCGCGGCGACGTTGCCGCGAGCGGAATCAGCAGCACGAACGCGGCGAAACCGACCGTGATGAACGGGCGCTTGCCGACGTCCTTCAGGATCGCGACGACGTCGAACCACTTGTCGAACCACAGGTAGGTCGTGAAGTGCAGCGTCGCGTAGAAGAACGCGAACAGCCCGATCATCCGGCGAAAACGCAGCAGCGTGGCGAACCCCGTCATGCGCCGAAGCGGCGTGACGGCGAGCGTGATGCACAGGATCACGAGCGTCCAGAGCCCCGTCGAGCGCGTGATGAACTCGATCGGATTCGCGCCGAGCCGGTCGGTCAGCCCGAACAGCACGAGACGCGCGAGCGGATAAAGACCGGCCGCGAAAACCAGCACCTTGGCCGGCGCGAGCCAGCGCGGTGCGGCGGGACGGACCGCGCCGCGCCGTGCGGCACGTGCAGCCTGGCCGGCGCCGGCTGTGGACGCGGCCGTCAGGGTCGAAGGGGGCAGGTCGTTTCTCACCGTCGCCCTCAGAAATTCTTCTTCAGGTCCATACCCTGATACATCGACGCGACCAGGTCGCCGTAGCCGTTGAACATCAGCGTCTTGCGCTTCGGCGTGAAAAAGCCGTCCTCGCCGATGCGCCGCTCGGTCGCCTGGCTCCAGCGCGGATGATCGACGTTCGGGTTCACGTTCGAATAGAAGCCGTACTCGTTCGACGCGTACGTGTTCCAGCTCGTCTTCGGCTGCTTGTCGACGAAGCGGATCTTCACGAGCGACTTCGCGCTCTTGAAACCGTACTTCCACGGCACGACGATCCGCACCGGTGCGCCGTTCTGGTTCGGCAGCACCTGCCCGTAGACGCCCATCGTCAGCAGCGTCAGCGGATTCATCGCCTCGTCCATCCGCAGCCCTTCCGAGTACGGCCAGTCGAGCACGGGCGTCGAGAGCCCGGGCATCTGAGACGGATCGGCCAGCGTGATGAACTGCACGTATTTCGCGTTACCGGTCGGCTGCACGCGCTTGATCAGCTCGGACAGCGGCACACCGATCCACGGAATCACCATCGACCATCCTTCGACGCAGCGCAGCCGGTATACGCGCTCCTCGAGCGGCGCGAGTTTCAGCAGTTCGTCGAGATCGAACACCCTCGGATGCAGCACCTCGCCCTCGACGCTCACACGCCACGGGTGCGGCCGCAGCGTGCCGGCGTTCTGCGCGGGGTCGCTCTTGTCGGTGCCGAATTCGTAGAAGTTGTTGTAGGTGGTGATGTCCTTGAACGGCGTCACCTTGTCGGCCGCGACGAACTTCGGATTCGTCTTCGCCGCCAGCTTCGCGGCCCGCGCATCAGGCGACGCATAGGCGGCCAATGCTGCGCCGCTGCCACCGAGCAGCCCGCCCGCTGCTGCGAGGCCGGCCGCCTGCAATACGCGCCGCCGGTTCTCGAACACCGCACGCGGCGTGATTTCGCCGGGTGCAATATCGCCGCCGGTCAGTACGTTCCGCAAAGGGCGTTTGATCCACATCGTGCTGCTCCTCCTGCCTGCGCCGCGCGCAGTTTCATGAGCGTTCGACCCGCCGCGTCTTGCGCCGTTCGACGCCCGGACCGCCCGCCCGTTACAAAAGAAAACCGCCGGGCACGCAGTGCACCGGCGGTTTCATAGTCGGACGAACAGCGGAAATCTTACAGCTTGCCGTAGCTGTGCAGCCCGGACAGGAACATGTTGACGCCGAGGAACGCGAAGGTCGTCACGAGCAGGCCCGTGAGCGCCCACCATGCGGCCACCGTGCCGCGCAGCCCCTTCATCAGGCGCATGTGCA
>NZ_VWWH01000074.1:0-36919 GCF_011753045.1 Burkholderia sp. Ap-955 | reverse complement strand
CCGACCCGGCCCTCGCCGCGGCCTGCCCGCTGCGAGGGCGCCGAACCCGCCGGGCGGCCCGCACCCGACGCGCCGCCCGCTCCGTTCTTCTCACCGCCCTCCCCGATGACTCAACCCTTCATCGCCGTCATTCCCGCCCGGCTCGCGTCGACGCGGCTCCCCAACAAGCCGCTCGCCGATCTCGGCGGCAAGCCGATGGTCGTGCGCGTCGCCGAGCGCGCGCGCGAAGCGGGCGCGCAGCAGGTGCTGGTTGCGTCCGACGCGCAGAGCGTGCTCGATGCGGCCCGCGATCACGGCTTCGAAGCGGTGCTGACACGCGCCGACCATCCGTCCGGCACCGACCGGCTCGCGGAAGTCGCGGCGACGTTCGGGTGGAGCGACGACACCGTCGTCGTCAACGTACAGGGCGACGAGCCGCTGATCGACCCCGTGCTCGTGCGCGACGTAGCGTCGCACCTCGCCGCGCATCCGGCCTGCGCGATTGCGACGGCCGCCCACCCGATCCACGACGCGGCCGACGTGTTCAACCCGAATGTCGTGAAGGTCGCGCTCGACGCGCAGAGCGTCGCGCTGTACTTCTCGCGCGCGCCGATTCCGTGGAGCCGGGATGCGTACCAGCCGCACTGGCCCGACGTCGCGGCCCTGCCTGCACCGGCCTTCCCGGTCTACCGGCACATCGGCCTCTATGCCTATCGCGCGCGTTTCCTGCGCACCTATCCGACGCTCGCGCAGGCGCCGATCGAACAGGCCGAGCAGCTCGAACAGCTGCGCGCGCTCTGGCACGGCGAGCGCATCGCCGTGCTGATCACCGAGTCCGCGCCGGAAGCCGGAATCGACACGCCGGCCGATCTCGCACGCGTGCAGGCCCTTTTTCAGCCGTCATCAAAATAACCCGTGGCATAATCAGGCGATTGTGCGAGCCGTCCGCGACCAGCGCGTCCTCGCTTGACCCCGCCCGCGGCCCTGCCGGCAGCCGCGCGTCGCCCAACCCGACGCGCCGCATCAGACCGGTCCGCCACGCGCCAGGCAAGCCCCGCGCACACCGTCGCCGGCGCTTTTTTTCGTCTCGCCACACGAATCTACATACTGGAGATATCACCATGCGTTTGATCCTGTTGGGCGCGCCCGGCGCGGGAAAGGGCACCCAGGCAAACTTCATCAAGGAAAAATTCGGCATCCCGCAAATCTCGACGGGCGACATGCTGCGCGCGGCCGTGAAGGCCGGCACGCCGCTCGGCGTCGAGGCGAAGGGCTACATGGACGCCGGCAAGCTCGTACCGGACGCGCTGATCATCGGCCTCGTCAAGGAACGCCTGAAGGAATCCGACTGCGCGAACGGCTATCTGTTCGACGGTTTCCCGCGCACGATCGCGCAGGCTGACGCGATGAAGGAAGCCGGCGTCGCGATCGACTACGTGCTCGAGATCGACGTGCCGTTCTCGGAAATCATCGAGCGCATGAGCGGTCGCCGCACGCACCCGGCATCGGGCCGCACGTACCACGTCAAGTTCAACCCGCCGAAGGTCGAAGGCCACGACGACGTGACGGGCGAGCCGCTGATCCAGCGCGACGACGACAAGGAAGAAACCGTCAAGAAGCGCCTCGAAGTGTACGAAGCGCAGACCAAGCCGCTGATCACGTACTACGGCGACTGGGCGCAGCGCGGCGAGGAAAACGGCCTGAAGGCGCCGCAGTATCGCAAGATCTCGGGCCTCGGCAGCGTCGAGGAAATCCGCGAGCGCGCGTTTGGCGCACTGAAGTAAGCAGCGCATCGCGCACCCGCAAGCCGCCCTTTCCGGGCGGCTTTTTTTTGGTTCATCGCAGGAAACCGTGGAGGGTTCGAGAGCGCCCCGTACAATCGGTCGGGTGCGGGCGCTCCCTTTACCCGGGCGCAGGCATTTCAACCGATCGCACGACATCGAACCACACAACCGCTTTGCGCGGCACCGCAACCAGCGCCGCAACGCCAACAGCGCTCGACCACTTTGGATGGGTCCGCCCCTGAGCACTGAAGCGTCAGGGGCGCTCAACAACGGAGACAGTCATGGATATTCGCGGCAACGTGTTTCTGATCACGGGCGGCGCATCGGGCCTCGGCGCCGGCACGGCGCGGATGCTCGCGCAGGCAGGTGCCACGGTCGTGCTCGCCGACCTGAACGACGCGGCGGGCACCGCGCTCGCGACCGAGCTGGGCGGCATCTTCGTACACTGCGACGTGTCGAGCGAAGCCGACGCGCAGGCGGCCGTCGGCGCGGCGACACAAGCCGGCACACTGCGCGGCCTCGTGAACTGCGCGGGCATCGCGCCGGCCGCGAAGACCGTCGGCAAGGACGGCGCGCATCCGCTCGACGTGTTCGTGAAGACGATCAACGTGAACCTCGTGGGCACGTTCAACATGATCCGGCTCGCGGCCGCCGCGATGGCTGCCACCGCGCCGACCGCGGACGGGGAGCGCGGCGTGATCGTCAGCACCGCGTCGGTTGCCGCGTTCGACGGGCAGATCGGCCAGGCCGCGTACGCGGCGTCGAAAGCCGGCGTCGCGGGCATGACGCTGCCGATCGCGCGCGACCTGTCGCGCAGCGGCATCCGCGTGATGACGATCGCGCCCGGACTGTTCGAGACGCCGATGCTGCTCGGCATGCCGCAGGACGTGCAGGACGCGCTCGGCGCGATGGTGCCGTTCCCGCCGCGGCTCGGCAAACCGGCCGAATACGCGCTGCTGGTACGCCAGATCGTCGAGAATCCGATGCTCAACGGCGAAGTGATCCGCCTCGACGGCGCGATTCGGATGCAGCCGAAATAGGCACAAAAAAACGCCCGCGATGCGGGCGTCTTTTCATTCAGGGTTCCGGCAGCGTGGCGATGGCTCAATCTTCGCCGTCGCGCTGCATCCGCTGCCGCAATTCGGTCACCTGCGACTCGACGACGGTGGCGTCGTCCGCGTCAGGCCGCTCGCCGAGATACTGCTCGAGATCCTCGAGCGCGGGGCGCAGGTAATCGAGCCGCGCATACGCGAATCCGCGGTCGCGGACTTCATCGACGTGTTCGGGCAACAGGATCACGAGCCGCTGCTGTACTGCGAGCAGGCGCTGCCAGCGTTCCGTCTGAAGATAGATCGTCTTCAGGTTGCGCAACATCCGCGCGATGATCTCGCGGCTCGTCGCCGGCTGCAGCAGCGCGCGCAACGCGCTGTCGACCGCACCGGCCGCGCGCGCGACATACGGCTCAAGCATCTCGACCATCTCGGCTTCGGACAGCGAATGGCCGTTGGCCGGATCGATGATCAGGTCGCCGTCCGGCAGCGTGACGCGCAGCAGGAAGTGGCCGGGGAACGACACGCCGCGCGCCGGCACGCCGATCTGCTCGGCGAGCTCCAGATACAGCACCGACAGCGAGATCGGGATCCCGCGCCGCCGCTTCAGCACGGCGTTCAGGTGGCTGTTATCGGGGTCGTAGTAGTCGTTGTGATTGCACGCGAAGCCGAGCTCACGGAAGAAGAAATCGTTCAGTGCGGCGACGCGGCCCTTCAGGTCCGCATCGTCCGTGAGCCGCCGGCGCAGCCGCGCGGCCAGCATGTCGAGTTCGGCCAGCGTGCCCTGCAGGTCGAGGTCGGGATACGCGTCCTGCGCCAGCGACAGCGCCGCTTCCGTGACGGGCAGGCTGTCGTCGTCTGCCACGAGCGTGCTGAAGTAGTCGAGGACGCGGGTCATTGCGGTCGTCACTTGGCGCGCCTTCTGAAATAAGCGTATTTGAAGCCCATCACCCACAACATACCGAAATATAGTGCAGCGAACAGCACGAGGCACGCGGCCATCAACGCAATGCGATCGAGCGGCCGCGCACGCATCCCGGTCCAGTCGAAGCTGATCGACAGCCAGTGCATCAGGCCGGCGAGTACGAGCGCCGCGCCGATCAGCTGCACGAAGAAGCGCAGCCAGCCCGGCGACGGCTGGTAGATGCCGCGCTTGCGCAGCCCGATGAACAGCAGCAGCGAGTTCAGGCACGCGCCGACGCCGATGCTCAGCGTCAGGCCCGCGTGCCCGATCAGCGGCACAAACACGTAGTTCGAGATCTGCGTGACGATCAGTACGCCGATCGCGATCTTCACGGGCGTCTTGATGTCCTGCTTCGCATAGAAGCCCGGCGCGAGGATCTTGATCAGGATGATGCCGACGAGGCCGATCCCGTAGGTCGCCAGCGCGCGCGCGACCATCGTGACGGTGTGCGCGTCGAACTTGCCGTAGTTGAACAGGGTCGCGGTGAGCGGCGTCGCGAAGAAGAACAGCGCGAGCGCACTCGGTGCCGCGAGCAGGAACGTGACGCGCAGGCCCCAGTCGAGCAGCGCCGAATACTCGTGCGAATCGGCATCGACGTGCGCCTTCGACAGGCTCGGCAGCAGGATCGTGCCGAGCGCGACGCCGAGCAGCGCCGTCGGGAATTCCATCAGGCGGTCGGCATAGTTGATCCACGACACGGCGCCCTGCCCGAGCCGCGACGCGATGTTGGTGTTGATGATCAGCGACAGTTGCGCGACCGACACCGCGAACGTCGCGGGCACCATCTTCGCGAGCACGCGCTTCACGCCCGGGTGGCGCAACGCACGCAGCGGGTTGAGGCCGATCAGCGGCACCATGTCGATCTTCTTCAGGCCCGGCAACTGCACGAGGAACTGCAGCACGCCGCCGACGATGACGGCCCATGCGAGCGCGAACACCGGCACCTTCAGGTGCGGCGCGACGAACACGGCCGCGGCGATGAACGCGACGTTGAGCAGCACCGGCGCGAACGCGGGCAGCGAGAAGCTCTTGTACGTGTTCAGCACGCCGGAGGCGAGCGTCGTCAGCGAGATGAACACGATGTACGGGAACATGATCCGCGTCATCGTGACCGCGAGCGGGAACGCCTGCCCGTCGGTGTGCAGGCCGGACGCGACGGCGAACACGACCCACGATGCGCCGGCGATCCCGACCACCGACAGCACGGCAAGCGCCCACGCCAGCACGGTGGACATCGCGTCGACGAGCGCTTTCGTCGCGTCATGCCCCTGCTGGTTCTTGAACTCGGCGAGGATCGGCACGAACGCCTGCGAGAACGCGCCTTCGGCAGACAGGCGGCGCAGCAGGTTCGGGATACGGAAGGCGACGTAGAACGCGTCGGTGTATTGACTGGCGCCGAACGCACGGGCGATCAGCGTCTCGCGGGCCAGTCCGGTCACGCGCGACAGCAGCGTGAAGCCGCTGACCGTCAGCAGGGCTCGGAATAGATTCATGGGGCGCTTATTATACGGACGTTGCGTGGCCCGGCCAGCGGCCGATGCCGAAAAGCGCGCACGCGTCCGGCGCCCTCCTCGGCGGGTGTCACGTTGAACTTGCCACGCGCTTGATTTTGTTGCTATAATCGCCGGTTTCTGGGCTCGTACATGCACGGCAACTGCCGTTTTCATGTCCCTGCCTCGGTTAAAATCACCGTTTTTTTATGCGCCCCTGGGCAATCGTTCTCAGGGGACGGATCGAAAAGCAGCGCTTGGCCGTCAGGCTCCAAGCTCTGGAAACAGGACAGGATAAGGAACCGTCATGGCTAACTCCGCACAAGCACGCAAGCGCGCCCGCCAGGCCGCGAAGGCAAACTCGCACAACTCGGCGCTGCGCTCGAAATTCCGTACCGCGATCAAGTCGGTTCGCAAGGCTGTTGAAGCCGGCGACCAGGCAAAGGCTGCCGAGCTGTTCAAGGCTGCCGTGAAGACGATCGACACGATCGCCGACAAGAAGATCGTTCACAAGAACAAGGCCGCTCGCAGCAAGAGCCGCCTGGCCGCAGCCGTCAAGGGTCTGCAGGCAGCAGCGTAAATCCGGTGCGCCCGCTCACGCGGGCGTTCCTGTTTCCTGCGATCGCAAAAAAGCCCGCCTAGGCGGGCTTTTTTGTTGCCTGTCGCCGGCGCATCCTGCCAGCCGACGACCGTTGCCACGAGGGCGGGCGCGGCAAGCGCCCTCGCCCGCGCCGGCATCACTTCTTCGCGTCATAGTCCGGCAGTTCGCACGCCTCGGTCACGACGAGGTTGTTGTCCTTCGCGAAATTCAGCACGAAATCGAACGCCATCGGCTCGACGTCGCGCAGCCGGGAATCGAGGATCACGCATTTCAGGTCGCCGAGCATCGTCGGACGCACGTAGAGCGAATACTGGAGACGCGCGTTCCGCCCGCTCGCCCCCGGCCCGAAGCAGGCCATCACACCGGCCAGACGTTCCGACCAGTCGCTCGGGCGAAACTTTTTCCCGTCTTTCGTGATGCCCTGGATGAAGAATTCGGTCGGAGGGGTTTCAGCCATGTGGTTACCCAAGTGACGGCCCGGCGATGTCCAGACAACGGCGCCTGGAAACGCGAACACAAAGCTGAAACGGACGGCGGCACAAGCAGTCCGATATCCCGAAAACGGGACGTCGGTGCGCGCCACCGGCGGACTGCACCGGATTTGTGCAGCGCACGGCTTGTGTCCGGCAGAGCGCTAAAAGGCTTGCCTGCCGGGCTGGAGAAAACTTTTGGATTATACCGCAGCGCGCCATCGCGCGCCGTCCCGACACCCCTCCTCCTGCGTCGCTTGCCGCGCGCGGCGATCGAGCCCCGGTTCTTTCCGCGGCTCGTCAAAGCACAGAAAATCCTTTATGCTGCTTTGAGTTATCCACACCCGACGGCGGCGCCGTCCGGCCTTGCTGCCGGGTGCAACCCGCCGTATTTCGCTTCATGACCGCCAAAACCATTCGTCACTACCTGCAGTTCAAGGATTTCTCGCTGGAAGACTACGAGTACGTGCTCGAACGCACGGGTATCCTGAAGCGCAAGTTCAAGAACTACGAGACCTATCACCCGCTGCACGACCGCACGCTCGCGATGATCTTCGAGAAGAGCTCGACGCGCACGCGCCTGTCGTTCGAAGCCGGGATCTTCCAGCTCGGCGGCCATGCCGTCTTCATGAGCACGCGCGACACGCAGCTCGGCCGCGGCGAGCCCGTCGAGGATTCCGCTCAGGTCATCTCGCGGATGGTCGACATCATCATGATCCGCACGTTCGAGCAGGACGTCATCAAGCGCTTCGCGGACAATTCCCGCGTGCCGGTGATCAACGGCCTGACGAACGAGTACCACCCGTGCCAGGTGCTCGCCGACATCTTCACGTACTACGAGCACCGCGGCCCGATCGCCGGCAAGACCGTCGCGTGGGTCGGCGATGCGAACAACATGCTCTACACGTGGATCGAAGCCGCGCAGATCCTCGGCTTCAAGCTGCGCCTGTCCACGCCGCCCGGCTACGCGCTCGACATGAAGCTCGTATCGCCCGACAGCGCGCCGTTCTACGAAGTGTTCGACGATCCGAACGAAGCGTGCAAGGGCGCCGATCTCGTCACCACCGACGTATGGACGAGCATGGGCTTCGAGGCCGAGAACGAGGCCCGCAAGCAGGCGTTCGCCGACTGGTGCGTCGACGAGGAAATGATGGGCCACGCGAACCCGGACGCCCTCTTCATGCACTGCCTGCCCGCGCACCGCGGCGAGGAAGTGACGGCCGGCGTGATCGACGGCCCGCAAAGCGTCGTGTGGGACGAAGCGGAAAACCGCCTGCACGTGCAGAAGGCACTGATGGAGTTCCTGCTGCTCGGCCGCCTCAAGCACTGACGCGCCGGCAACGGGCCATCCATGAAAAAAGCGCCGATCGACGATCGGCGCTTTTTGTTTGGGCGCGAGAAAAGCTGCGCCAAACCCGCGTTACAGGCAGACCGGTTCGGGCTCGAGTTCGACGCCGAAACGTGCGCGCACGTCGGCCTGGATCGCCTGCGCCAGCGCGAGCACGTCGGCACCCGTCGCGCCGCCGCGATTGACGAGCACGAGCGCCTGGCGGTCGTGCACGGCCGCCGCGCCCAGCGCGCGCCCCTTCCAGCCGCAGCGGTCGATCAGCCAGCCGGCCGCGAGCTTGACCTGCCCGTCCGGCTGCGGATACGACACGACTTCCGGCGCGCGGGCGCGCAGCGCATCGAACTGCGCGGCATCGATCACCGGATTCTTGAAGAAACTGCCCGCGTTGCCGAGAACGAGCGGATCGGGCAGCTTCGCGCGGCGGATCGCGACGACCGCGTCGAACACGTCGCGCGCCGTGGCCGCGTCGGGTGCAATGCCTCGGGAGTCGAGTTCGCGCGTGACGTCCGCGTAGCCGAGCCGCGGCGCCCATTGCTTCGGCAACCGGAACGTCACCGACACGATCGCGAACCGGCCGCGCCCTTCCCGCTTGAAGAAGCTGTCGCGATAGCCGAACGCGCAGCGCGCGGCGTCGAAGCGCTCGCTGCGCCCCGTCGCCAGCTCGACCGCGACCAGCGAGTCGAAATACGCCTTCATCTCGAGGCCGTATGCGCCGATGTTCTGGATCGGCGCGGCGCCGACCGTGCCGGGAATCAACGCGAGGTTCTCGAGGCCCGCCATCCCGTGCTCGAGCGTCCATGCGACGAATGCGTGCCAGTTCTCGCCGCCGCCGGCCTCGACGTACCACGCGTCGTCGTCCTCGCGTACGACGCGGCGCCCCACGATCTCATCGAGCAGCACGACGCCGTCGAAGTCGCGCGTAAACACGACGTTGCTGCCGCCGCCGAGTACCAGCTGCGGCAGGTTCGCGACGCGCGGATCGCGATGGAGCGCCTCGAACTGCGACGCATGCGTGATGCGCGCGGCAAAGCGCGCGGTCGCGGCGATGCCGAACGTGTTGTGTGCGGCGAGCGGATGGTCGGGTAGCAGCGACAGGGTGGAATCGTCAGGAGGCATCGGCATTCGCGGTCACGTCCGCCCGGGCGGCGCATGGCCGGCCTTGGGCAAACGGAGGGGCATCGGTAAAATGGCAAACAGTCCGCAATTATAGCGAGTGCCCGCGCGCGAGCCGGGTGCCCGCATCTCAAGGGAGGAATGCCATGCCATCGTTCGACGTCGTTTCCGAAGCGAACATGATCGAAGTGAAGAACGCCATCGAGCAGTCGAACAAGGAAATTTCGACGCGCTTCGACTTCAAGGGCTCCGACGCGCGCGTCGAGCAGAAGGAACGCGAGCTGACGCTGTTCGCCGATGACGATTTCAAGCTCGGCCAGGTCAAGGACGTGCTGATCGGCAAGCTGGCCAAGCGCAACGTCGACGTGCGCTTCCTCGACTACGGCAAGGTCGAGAAGATCGGCGGCGACAAGGTCAAGCAGATCGTCACCGTGAAGAAAGGCGTGACCGGCGATCTCGCGAAGAAGATCGTGCGCCTCGTGAAGGACAGCAAGATCAAGGTACAGGCGAGCATCCAGGGCGACGCAGTGCGCGTGAACGGCACGAAGCGCGACGACCTGCAGAGCGTGATCGCGATGCTGCGCAAGGACGTGACCGACACGCCGCTCGACTTCAACAACTTCCGCGACTGATCGCCGGGCGATCCGTCACGTCATCCCGCCGGGCCCCGCACACGCGGCGCGCCCGGCACGCGGCCAAGCGCCGCGCTTCCTCAGGCTTTCCCGCCGTCCTGCGCGCCGCCATTCGCGGCCGCCTTCTTCTTGTCGCCGATCCGGCTTTCCTGCCCCGCCAGCAGCTTCGAAATGTTGCCGCGGTGGCGCCACACGAGCAGCACGCTCATCGCGAGCACGGCCCACGCGACCGGGTTGTGGCCCGTGCCGAACAGGAACACGTCGAACACCGGCGCGAACACGGCCGCCACCAGCGCCGCGAGCGACGAATAGCGGAAGAAGAACGCGACGATCAGCCAGGTCAGCGCGGTCGCGAGCCCGAGCACCGGGTGCACCGCGAGCAGTACACCGGCCGCGGTCGCGACACCCTTGCCGCCCTGGAAGCGGAAGAACACCGGATACAGGTGACCGAGGAACACGGCGATCGCGACCCATGCGACCGCGACGTCGGGCAGGCCGAAGCGCCGGGCGAGCCAGACGGCAATCCAGCCCTTGAATGCATCGCCGACGAGCGTCAGGATCGCGGCCTTCTTGTTGCCGCTGCGCAGCACGTTGGTCGCGCCGGGATTCTTCGACCCGTACGAACGCGGGTCGGCCAGGCCCATCGCGCCACTGACGACGACGGCGAATGACACCGAACCGATCAGGTAGGCAACGAGGGCGGCGAGCAGGATCTGCATGCGGAGGACTCTTCTTTCAACGTATCGGTAAAGGGACGGCTGCGCGCGGCACGCCGAAACGGCGCCCATTCTACCGAACGCGCGCGGCCTGCCACGAAGGTGAAACCCTCAGTCGACACTGGCGCACTGCACGGGCTGCGCGCCGAGCAGCGACGTGAGCACGGCCGGCGCGAGGCTGACGAGGTAGCCGCGACGCCCGCCGTTCAGGTAGATCGTCGGCAGCTCGAGGATCGTCGCCTCGACGTAGACCGGCATCGTCTTGCGCGTGCCGAACGGCGACGTGCCGCCGACGAGATAGCCCGAATGGCGGTTCGCGACCTCGGGCTTGCACGGCTCGACGCGCTTCGCGCCGATCTGCCGCGCGAGGTTCTTCGTCGACACGGTGCGGTCGCCGTGCATCAGCACGATCAGCGGTTTCGCGTGCTCGTCTTCCATCACGAGCGTCTTCACGACGCTGTGCTCGTCGACGCCGAGCTGGCGCGCCGATTCGCCAGTGCCGCCGTGCTCGACGTAGTCGTACGGATGCTCGCCGAACACAACGCCGTGGCGGCGCAGCAACTGGGTCGCGGGGGTTTCGGACACATGCCTGGATTTGCTCATGGCGGCATTTTAATGGTGAACGACCGGCGCGCGCGATAAGCCCTCGCGCCGGCCCGGCGGTATACTCGCGGCCCGTTTTTTCGCCGGGCGGCCTGCTGCGGCGCCGCAACGATTCCGTCCATCATCATTGCGGACATCGCGAAGCGCTATTGCCCGAATGGCCGATTGTGGCGCGCGCGCCGTCATGGCACGATCGTTCGCCAACCTCGTCAGCCGCCGCCCGCCCTTTTTCTGGAGACGCCATGCTCTCGTCCCTCCGCTCTTCCGAGCCGCTCGACGTCGACGCACTGCTCGCCGCGCTGCCTCGCCGCATCGCCGACGTGCCCGCACGCTGGGCCGCGCAGGCGCCCGCGCATCCGGCACTGATCGAGGACGCGCGCCGCCTGTCGTACGGCGACCTGTCGCAGGCCGTCGATGCAGCCGCCGCGCTGCTTGCCAACCTCGGCGTGCAAGGCGGCGACCGCGTGATGATCGTCGCCGAAAACTGCATCGCGCAGATCGTGCTGCTGTTCGCAGTCGCGCGCCTCGACGCGTGGGCACTCGTGTCGAACGCGCGGTTGTCCGCCGGCGAGCTCGACGCGATCGCCGCGCATGCGCGGCCGAAGCTGATCGCGTTCACCACCGACGCATCGCCCGACGCGCGCACGCATGGCGCGCGATACGCCGCAACGCCCGCCGGCGCACTGCCGGTCGACATCGGCGCATGGTCGTACCACGTCGACGCGAGCGCGCCGGGCGAACCGGTCGCCGCCGACGGCGCCGCGCAATGCGCGGCGCTGATCTACACGACCGGCACGACCGGCACGCCGAAAGGCGTGATGCTGTCGCATCGCAACCTGCTGTTCATCGCGGCGACGTCGAGCACGCTGCGCCGCGTGTCGCCCGACGACGTCGTCTACACGGTGCTGCCCGTGTCGCACGTGTACGGGCTCGCGTCGGTCTGCCTCGGCAGCCTGTACGCGGGCGCGACGCTGCGGCTCGCGCCGCGCTTCTCGCCCGAAGCCGTGCGCGTCGCGCTCGCCGACGAAGGCGTCACGATCTTCCAGGGCGTACCCGCGATGCACGCCAAGCTGCTCGAACACCTGCACACGCACGGCCACGCGTGGCGCGCACCGCGCCTGCGCTTCGCGTATTCGGGCGGCTCGCCGCTCGACGCGAACCTGAAGGCGCGTGTCGAGCGCCTGTACGGCGTGCCGCTGCACAACGGCTACGGGATGACCGAAAGCAGCCCGACGATCACGCAGACGCCGCTCGACGCGCCGCGCACCGACAGCTCGGTCGGCGTGCCGATTCCCGGCGTGGAGATGCGGATCGTCGCGCCGGACGGCACCGACGTGCCGCCGGGTGAAGTCGGCGAGATCCGCGTGCGAGGGCCGAACGTGATGCTCGGCTACTACCGCAACGCGGACGCCACGCACGCGGCCGTGTCGCCGGACGGCTGGCTCAGCACCGGCGACCTCGCGCGGCAGGAGGCGGACGGCGCGGTAACGATCGCGGGCCGGAGCAAGGAGCTGATCATCCGGTCGGGCTTCAACGTCTATCCGGTCGAAGTCGAGCAGGTACTGAACGCGCATCCGGACGTCGTGCAGGCGGCCGTCATCGGCCGCGCGGTCGAAGGCAACGAGGAAGTGCTCGCGTTCGTCGAGCTCGTGCCCGGCGCGACGGCAGACGAAGCGGCATTGCACGCATGGTGTGCGGAGCGGCTCGCGCCTTACAAGCGCCCCGCGCACCTCCGCGTGCTCGACGCGCTGCCGGCCGCGTCGACGGGCAAGGTGCTGAAGCACAAGTTGCGCGAGCTGGTCTGAATTGGGCAGGCCGTCGCACGTGGCGCGGGCGGCGCCGCGCCGGATGCGCTAACCGCGCGGATGGTGTTGCGCGTGCAGCGTCTTCAAGCGCTCGCGTGCAACGTGCGTATAGATCTGCGTGGTCGAGATATCGCTGTGGCCAAGCAGCAGCTGCACGACACGCAGGTCGGCGCCATGGTTCAGCAGGTGCGTCGCGAACGCGTGCCGCAGCGTGTGCGGCGACAGGTGCGCGCGCACGTCCGCGTGCTGCGCGTGGCGCTTGATGATGTTCCAGAACTGCTGGCGCGTCATCCCGTCGCCGCGCGCGGTCACGAACAACGCGTCGGCCGCGCGCGCCCCGAGCAGCGCCGGCCGCGCCTCGCGCAGGTAGCGCTCGATCCACCCGTGCGCGACTTCGCCGAACGGCACGAGCCGCTCTTTCGAGCCCTTGCCCATCACACGCACGACGCCCTCGTTGAGCCCGACCTCGACGGTCTTCAGCATCACGAGCTCGCTCACGCGCAGCCCGCTCGCATACATCAGCTCGAGCATCGTACGATCGCGCAGGCCGAGCGGCGTGCCGACGTCGGGTGCACCGAGCAGCGCCTCGACCTGCGCCTCCGACAGCGTCGACGGAAACCGGGCGGCCTGTTTCGCGGACAGGATCCGCAGCGTCGGGTCGGCGCTCGCGCGATGCTCGCGCACGGCCCAGCCGTAATAGCGCCGGAACACGGAAAGCCGCCGGTTCGACGACGTCGCCTTGCCGTCGCTGCGCGCGGCGATGTAGCCCGTCACCATCGCTTCGTCGACCGAATCGAGCGACGCGTCGTGCGTCTCCGCCAGCCATTGTGAAAACAGCACCAGATCGCGCCGATACGCATCGAGCGTGTTGCGCGCAAGCCCGTGCTCGAGCCACAGCGCATCGCAAAACACGTCGATCGACGCGCGGCTCGCGAGCAACGCGGGCGACATCTCGACGGCATCGCCGTCGGCTTCGGAGGAAATCAGCGATTCACTCATCAGTACGGCACGCCTTCGTGCGCCAGCAGCCAGCGCTTCACTTTCTGGTAATAACCGTTGTCGTCGTGGTTCGCGAAGCCGCCGAGGCCGCCCGCCGCGACGACGCGATGGCACGGGATCACGAGCGGGAAGTAGTTCGCGCCGCACGCCTGGCCGACCGCGCGCGGCGCGCTGCCGATCCGCTTCGCGACCTGCCCGTAGGTCAGCACCGTGCCGGGCGGAATATCGCTGATCACGTCCCACACGCGGTGCTGGAACGCGCTGCCGACTTCGGCGAGCGGCAGGTCGAAGCGCGCCGACGCACGCTCGAAATACCGTTCGATCTGCTTGACCGCGCGCTTGGCGAGCGGCGAATCCGGATCGACCGACTTCACCGATTCGGGCAGATAGACGATCTCGCGCACCACCGCGGCATCCGTGCGGATGCCGACCTTGCCGAACGGCGCGTCGATGACTGCATTGAACATGGCCCTCTCCTGACCGATGGATGCGCGCGGCACCCCCGCGCGCCGACGACACTTTACGCCGCCTTCACGCAGCACGCAGCGCCCATTCGACATGCTCGCGCACGACCGGCGACGGATCGTCGGCCCGTGCGCGCAACGCGGCGACGATCGCATCGCGCGCCTGCGGCGTGAGCCGGCCCGCGTCCGCGCGCAGCGCATTGCCAAGCCCGACCGCGAGATTGCGCAGCCAGCTTTCGTAGCCGATGCGCCGGATCGCACTGCCCTGCATCCGCGTATCGAACGCGTCCGCATCCCACGCAAACAGCTCGACGAGCGTCGCGCGATCGAGGCCGTGCCGCACGTCGAAATCGGCGACGGGCGCGGCCTGCGCGAACTTGTTCCACGGGCAGACGAGCTGGCAGTCGTCGCAGCCGTACACGCGATTGCCGATCATCGGCCGCAGCGGCTCGGGGATGCTGCCTTTCAGTTCGATCGTCAGGTACGAGATGCAGCGGCGCGCGTCGACGCGGTACGGCTCGACGATCGCGCCGGTCGGGCAGGCATCGATGCAGCGCGTGCAGCTGCCGCAGTGCGCGCCGGGCGTCTCGGGCGCGGTGTCGGGGGACGTGTGCGCGTCGGTCGGCAGCGGAACGTCGACGTAGATCTCGCCGAGGAAGAACAGCGAGCCCGCATCGCGCTGCAGCAGCAGCGTGTGCTTGCCGCGCCAGCCGACGCCGGCCTTCTGCGCGAGCTCGACCTCGAGCACGGGTGCCGAATCGGTGAACACGCGGTAGCCGAACGCGCCGATCTCCTGCTCGATGCGCTCGGCGAGCGTCTGCAGGCGGTTGCGCAGCACCTTGTGATAGTCGCGGCCGCGCGCGTAGATCGACACGACGGCCGCCTGCGGATCGTCGAGCCGGGCCCGTTCGCGTGCGCGCCAGTCGTGCAGTACGAGCGCGCCCGGCTCGCTTTCAGCCGCGTCGGCGGCGAGCGTTTCGGCCGGTAAATAGGCGAGCCGGGCGGAGATCACGCGTCGCGTACCGGCCACAAGTTCGGCCGGACGCGCGCGTTTCATCCCATGTTTCGCCATATAATCCATTTCGCCGTGGTATCCGGCTTCCAGCCAGGCGGCGAGGCCTGCTTCGGCATCCGAGAGATCGGTATCGCTGATGCCGATCGCCCCGAAACCCAATTCGCGCCCCCACGCCCTGATGCGCGCGGCGAGCGCAGTCAACGCCGCATCGTCGAGCGCGCACGGTGCCGCGCCTTCGGCACGAGTCGAAGGTCTGTCGGATGCGGCGAGTTCCGGTAATCGGTTCATCGCACTATTTTACGAGAATGCCAGCCACGCCCAGCCATCCGCCTCACGACGCCATGCTGCCCGCCCTGCTCGCGGAGCGCGTGATCGCGCTCGCCGACGAAGCGGCGACCGAGGCCTTCGGCATCCGCTTCGCGCACGCGCTCGACGCGGCGCGCACCGAGCTCGCCCGCGCGCATGCGTTCGACGGGCTGCAGATCCAGCTGGTCGGCGATCTCGGCGCGGGCAAGACGTCCCTCGTGCGCGCGATCCTGCGCGGCCTCGGCCACACGGGGCGCGTGCGCAGCCCGACCTATACGCTCGTCGAGCCGTACGCGCTCGAACGCGACGATGGGGAACTCGAGGTCTATCACTTCGATCTGTATCGTTTCAACGATCCGGCCGAATGGTCCGACGCAGGCTTTCGCGAATATTTCAATTCCAGCGCGATCTGCCTCGTCGAATGGCCACAACAGGCAGGCACGCTGCTCGGCGTACCCGATCTGGTTTTCTCGCTCGACGTGGATGGCGAAGGCCGCGCCCTCACCGTCCGGGCGTACAGCGCTTCAGGAAAGGCATGTCTCGAAAGATGTTGATCAAACCGTTCCGCTCGATCGAATCGGCGGCCACCGCGACGCACAACTGGCGGCGCCGCCAGATCCTGTGCGCGGGCGCGTCGACGCTGGTGCTCGGTCTCGTCGCACCGCGGCTCGCACGCGCGTCGTCGGTGCTCGGCGTGCGCGTGTGGCCCGCTCGCGATTACACGCGCGTGACGATCGAATCCGACCAGCCGCTGCAGAATAGCCAACAGCTGCTGCAGGGTCCCGACCGTCTCGTCGTCGACCTGACCGGCCTCGACCTCGACCAGGCACTGCGCGACCTCGTGTCGAAGATCGCGCCGAACGATCCGCAGATCCAGTCGGTGCGTGTCGGCCAGTATCAGCCGCACGTCGTGCGGATGGTGTTCGACCTGAAAGGCTCGGTGAAGCCGCAAGTGTTCACGCTGCCGCCCGTCGGCACCTACAAGTACCGGCTCGTGTTCGACCTGTATCCGGCCGTCGCGCCCGATCCGCTGTCCGACCTGATCGCGCAGACGGAACGCAAGGAACAGGCGCTCAACGACAACGCGCGCGCGCAGCAGATGCAGCCGCCGTCCACGCTGGCCGGCCCCGGTACCCCGCCGCCCGGCGCGGGCGACAACAGCGACGCGTTCTTCCAGCGCTTCGCGCAGAACACGCCGGCCACGCCGCACACGCCGCCCGCCACGCCTTCGACGCCCGCGAAGCCGGCCGTCAAGCCGCCGCCCGTCATCGCACGCCGCGACGACAGCGACGACGATGGCGACACCTACAAGTTCACCGCGCCGAAATCCGGCAAGGGCAGCACCGTTCGCCTGCTGACGGTGGCGATCGATCCGGGCCACGGCGGCGAGGATCCGGGCGCGATCGGCGGCGGCGGCACGTACGAGAAGCATATCGCGCTCGACATCGCGAAGAAGCTGCGCGCGAAGATCGACAGCGCGCCGAACATGCGCGCGATGATGACGCGCGACGCCGACTTCTTCGTGCCGCTGAACGTGCGCGTGCAGAAGGCGCGCCGCGTGGGCGCCGACCTGTTCGTGTCGATCCACGCCGATGCATTCACGACGCCGTCCGCACGCGGCTCGTCGGTGTTCGCGCTGTCCGACCACGGCGCGACGAGCGCCGCGGCGCGCTGGATGGCGAACAAGGAGAATTCGTCCGACCTGATCGGCGGCATCAACATCAAGACGGCGGACGCGGCCGTGAACCGCGCGCTGTTCGACATGTCGACGACCGCGCAGATCCGCGATTCGCTGCGCTACGGCAACTACGTGCTGAAGGAAGTCGGCGGCATCAACAAGCTGCACAAGGGCTCGGTCGAGCAGGCCGGGTTCGCGGTGCTGAAGGCGCCCGACATTCCGTCGATCCTCGTTGAAACGGCCTTCATCAGCAACCCGGAAGAAGAGAGCCGGCTGAACGACGACGGCTATCGCGACCAGATGGCCGACGCGATCTTCCGCGGCATCAAGCGTTATTTCGCCGCGAATCCGCCGCTTGCGAAGAGCCGGATGGCCTGACGGCCGTACCCGGCCACCCCGCCCCGCCGCCGGCACGCAGTGCGTGCCGGCGCGTCACGACGCCGCGAAGCGGCGCATCAGTTTCCCGCCGAACACGTTCACCGCGAGCCCGCCCATCACGAGCGCGGTGCCGATCAGTTGCGTTTGCGTCAGATGCTCGTCGAGCAGCAGCGCCGACGACGCGAGGCCGACGATCGGCACCAGCAGCGAGAACTGCGCGACCTGCGCGGCCGGATAGCGCGACAACAAGCGGCTCCACAGCCCGTAGCCGAGCAGCGTCGCGACGAACGCAAGATAGACGACCGCGAAGATCGACGCACCGTTCAGCCCGGCGAGCGCGGTCGCGATCCGCTGCGGCCCTTCGAACCACAGCGACAGCAGGAAGAACGGCACGGGCGGCACGAGGCTGGCCCACACCACGAGCGACACGAGGTTCGCACGGCCGACCTTCTTCGTGACGATGTTGCCGAACGCCCACATCGCGGCCGAGCAGATCGTCAGCAGGAAGCCCGCGAGCGTCATCGCGCGGCCGCCCTGCGCCGCGATCACGACGAGCCCGCCCGCGGCGATCGCGAGCCCGAGCAGGTTCTGCATGCGCAGCCGCTCGCCGAGGAACAGCATCGCGAACACGAGCGTGAAGAACGCCTGCGACTGCAGCACGAGCGACGCGAGGCCGGCCGGCATGCCGACGTACATGCCGGTGAACAGGAACACGAACTGGCCGAGCTGGATCGTCGCGCCGTACAGCACCAGCAGGCGCCACGGAATCTGCGGCCGGCGCACGAAGAACACCGCGGGCACGGCCGCGAGCGTGAAGCGCAGCGCGCCGAGCAACATCGGCGGCATCCCGTGCAGGCCGACCTTGATCACGACGAAGTTCACGCCCCACGCCAGGATCACGACCAGCGCAAGCAGCAAGTCCTTCGGGGCCATCATCGGCGTCTCCTCGATTGTCGAATGGTCGTGCAAGGTGCACTCAGGCCCTGTCGCGTTGCGCCGGGCGCCCCGAGAAGACTGCCTTCGAGGCGGAAAACCCGGGGCGGCCCGGCATTTTCCTCTGAGAAGCCGGTCAGTCTACCGGGTTTCAGCCCCCGGCCCGATACCCGCGCGGCCCACATGGAATCGGCGGCGGAGGCCAGTACAATGACCGGCATCCCCCGCCGCCCCACAGGATCCGTCATGACCGCTCCGATCAAAGCCCTGCTGAAGCCGCACGTGCGCGACATCGGCAACCTGCAGGTGCGCCGCACGCTGCCCGCGCTCGCCGCCCGCCTCGTCGGCCCGTTCATCTTCTTCGATCACATGGGGCCCGCCACGCTGCCGCCCGGCACGGGGCTCGACGTGCGCCCGCACCCGCATATCGGCCTCGCCACCGTCACCTACCTGTTCGACGGCGCGATCCTGCACCGCGACAGCCTCGGCTCGCTGCAGGAGATCGTGCCGGGCGACGTGAACTGGATGACGGCCGGCCGCGGGATCGTCCACTCCGAACGCACGCCCGACGCGCAGCGCGAACACGGCCACACCGTGCACGGGATCCAGACCTGGGTCGCACTGCCGCGCGCGCACGAGACGACCGAGCCGTCGTTCGAGCACCATGCGGCCGACACGCTGCCGAAGCGCAACGAGGACGGCGTATCGCTGACGGTGATCGCCGGCGATGCGTTCGGGCTGCGCTCGCCGGTCACGACGTTCTCGCGCACGCTGTACGTCGCGGCTGAATTCGCGGCCGGCGGCCGTCTCGCGCTCGACGCGTCGCACGAGGAGCGCGCGGTCTACGTGGTCGACGGCGCGCTCGCGATCGACGGCACGCCGGTGCCGGCCGAGCAGATGGCCGTGCTCGCGCCCGGCGCCGCGGTCACGCTGACGAGCGGCAGCGGCGCGCGTGCGATGCTGCTCGGCGGCGACAAGATCGACGGCGAGCGCTTCATCGAATGGAATTTCGTCGCCAGCAGCCGCGAGGCGATCGAGCGCGCGAAAGAAGCCTGGACGCGCCAGGAATTGGGCAAGGTGCCGGGCGAGACCGAGTGGATTCCGCTGCCCGAGTCGAAGCCGCGTTGAAAAAGCGGCGCGCCGCCCCCATCCTGACGACATTCGAACGGAAGAGAACGACATGGACACCACGCTTGCCACATTCGAGAAAGACGTCATCGAGGCGTCGCTGGACGCACCCGTGCTGGTCGACTTCTGGGCGCCGTGGTGCGGCCCCTGCAAGACGCTCGGCCCGCTGCTGGAAAAGCTCGAAGGCGACTACGAAGGCCGCTGGAAGCTCGTGAAGGTCAACGTCGACGAGAACCAGGAACTGGCCGCGCACTTCCAGACGCGCAGCATCCCGCACGTGATCGCGTTCGCCGACGGGCGCCCGGTCGACCAGTTCGTCGGCGTGCTGCCCGAAGGCCAGCTGCGCGCCTTCCTCGACCGGCTGCTGCCGGCACCCGAGGAAGCCGAACGGCGTGCCGCGCAGTACGCGATGGCCGAGGCGCGCTACGACGACGCGCTCACGCACCTCGAGGCGGCGCTCGCGCTGAACCCCGGCTTCGACGACGCCCGCCTCGATTTGATCGAACTGCTGCTCGCGAACAACCAGGTCGACGCCGCACGCGCCGAGACCGAGCGCCTGTCGCCGCAGACCGTGCAGAACGGCGATCCGCGCTACCAGGCGATCAAGACCCGTTTCGACGCACTCGACGCCACGGCCGACCTGCCGCCGACCGATGCGCTCGAAGCGCGCATCGCGGCGAACCCGGCCGACCTCGACGCGCGCTTCGATCTGGCGCAGAGCCTGATCGCGCGGCGGGCGTACGAAGGCGCGGTGGAGCAGTTGCTGGAAATCGTCACGCGCGACCGCGCGTACGGCGACGATCTCGGCCGCCGCACGCTGATCTCGGTGTTCGAGCTGGCCGGCGATCGCCCGGATCTCGTCGCCGGGTGGCGGCGCAGGCTGAGCATGGCGCTCAACTGAACGGATGTGTGACCGGCCGGGCCGCAACGGCCCGGCTGCGGGATCGCCCCGCATGACGGGCGACGGCGCGCGTCACGTGCCGCAACGCCTCGACGACCGCGATTCGCAGCGGCTCAGCCGGCGGCCTGCGCCGCGATCGCGCGCAGCGCATGCGCGGCGGCCGCGAAGCCGAAGCTCGCGGTCACGCACACGCTCGAACCGAACCCCGCACAGTTGAGCCCCGCGACGTGCGCGGCCGTGGACGGCTCCGTGCCGTCCTCGAGGTCGCACGCGGCTGCTTCCGGATAGATCAGCGGCTCGTCCGAATACACGGCGCTGACCTTGAAACGCGCCTTCGGCCCGCGCGGAAAGCCGTGCTGCTTGCGCAATTGCGCGCGCACTTTCGACAGCAGCGGATCCTGGATCGTCAGCGCGAGATCGTCGATCCGGATGCGCGTCGGGTCGAGCTGGCCGCCCGCGCCGCCGACCACGACGAGCGGCTGGCGCTTCGCGACGCACCATGCGATCAGCGCAACCTTCGTGCGCACGCTGTCGATCGCGTCGATCACGTAGTCGAAGCCGCCGCCGAGCAGCGCGTCGAAGTTGTCGGGCTCGACGAAATCCTCGATCCGGTTCACGCGGCATGCGGGATCGATCTGCGCGATCCGCTCGGCCATCGCGTCGACCTTCGGCTTGCCGTAATTGCCGTCGAGCGCGTGGATCTGCCGGTTCGTATTGCTTTCGGCAACGTTGTCGAGATCGATCAGCGTCAGCGTGCCGACCGCGTTGCGCGCGAGCGCCTCGGCCACCCACGAGCCGACGCCGCCGATCCCGATCACCGCAACGTGCGCGCGCTCGAACGCGGCGGCGGCCGGTGCGCCGTACAGGCGCGCAACGCCGCCGAAACGCCGCGCGCGATCCACGTCAAGCTGGATTTCCGGGGTCGGGGTAAGATCAGAGGAACTGGGCGGGGCAGCGTCGGCGACGGACATGGCGGAAAGGAAAACGTAAGTCGTGCAGCCCTCTATTTTGCCTGAACTCCCCGCTCGCACGCGCCACTGTGCACGCACGTTTCTTGCGCGTTGGCTACAATGGTTCCAGATTGAAGCGTTTGCATAACATGACGACTCTCGCCGATCTCCGCATCAATTACTCACGTGCTTCGCTCGACGAGGCCGACGTCGCCCACGACCCGTTCGCCCAGTTCGACCGCTGGTTCAAGGAGGCGCTCGCCGCCAAGCTGCCCGAGCCGAACACGATGACGCTCGCGACCGTCGGCGCCGACGGCCGGCCGTCGGCACGCATCGTGCTCATCAAGGGCGTCGACGAGCGCGGGTTCGTCTTCTTTACCAATTACGAAAGCCGCAAGGGGCGCGATCTCGCCGCGCATCCGCAGGCCGCGCTGCTGTTCTACTGGATCGAGCTCGAACGCCAGGTGCGCATCGAAGGCCGGATCGAGAAAACCAGCGCAGAAGAAAGCGACCGCTATTTCGCATCACGCCCGCTCGGCTCGCGCATCGGGGCCTGGGCATCCGCGCAGAGCGCGGTGATCGACAGCCGCGCGACGCTCGAAGCGCAGGAAAAGGCCGTCGGCGAACGCTACGGCGACAACCCGCCGCGCCCGCCACACTGGGGCGGCTACCGCCTCGTGCCCGACTCGATCGAGTTCTGGCAGGGCCGCCCGTCGCGGCTGCACGACCGCCTGCTCTACACGCGCGACGCCGGCACGTCGACGGGCTGGTCGATTTCGCGCCTGTCGCCTTAAGCGCGGCGCCGGCGCGCGCCGGTCGTGTCTCGTGTTGCATCCGGGTGCCCGCGCCGCAAGCGGCGGGCGCCGGTCAAGATACTTGGCTGTATTCGATTCAACGAACAAACGGAGAATCCAAATGTTCTGGGAAAAGAAGCTGGCACAGTGGGCGGACGAAGTACGGGCGAAGGCGAACATACCGGCGCGCCTCGTGCTGTGGAACGGCGACCAACTCGATTTCGGCACCTTCAGCGCGCCGCAGGTCACGCTGAAGGTCAACAGCGCGTCGGCGTTGCCGCTCCTGCTCGAACCGAGCCTCGACAATCTCGGCGAGGCGTACGTGAAGGGCAAGATCGACATCGAAGGCAAGCTGTCGGACATCATCAACATCGGCTACTCGCTCGCGCGCAGCACGGTGACGAGCGCGAGCAAGCTGGCGCGCGTGAAGCGCTACTTCAATCACTCGAAGAGCACCGACAAGAAGGCGATCCAGTATCACTACGACGTCTCGAACGAGTTCTACAAACTGTGGCTCGACGAGAACATGGTGTACTCGTGCGCGTACTTCGAGAACGGCGACGAGGATCTCGCCACCGCGCAGATCAAGAAGATCGACCACATCCTGACGAAGATCCGGCTCCAGCCCGGCCAGCGCCTGCTCGACATCGGCTGCGGCTGGGGCGCGCTCGTGCTGCGCGCCGCGCAGAAGTTCGGCGCGCAGTGCCTCGGCGTCACGCTGTCGCAGAACCAGTTCGACCTCGCGACCGCGCGCGTGAAGGCCGCCGGGCTGGAAGACAGGATCGAGATCCGGCTGCAGGACTACCGCGAGATCGACGGGCAATTCGACCGCATCACGAGCGTCGGGATGTTCGAGCACGTCGGGCGCAAGAACCTGCCGCTCTATTTCTCACGGATCCATGAGCTGCTCACCGACGACGGCATCGCGATGAACCACGGGATCACGTCGACCGACGCGGAAAGCGGCGAGACGGCGCTCGGCGGCGGCGAGTTCATCGACCGCTACGTGTTCCCGGACGGCGAACTGCCGCACATCAGCCTCGCGCTGGAAGCCGCGCAGCGCGGCGGGCTCGAAGCGATTGACGTCGAAAGCCTGCGCCGGCACTATGCGCGCACGCTCGATATCTGGACGGAAAACTTCGAGGCGAAGGCCGACGCCGCGCGACAACTCGTCGACGACGAAAAATTCCGCATCTGGCGCGTGTATCTGGCCGGCTGCGCGTATGCGTTCGAGCACGACGACGTGTCGATCTTCCAGATCGTGTGCCGCAAGGCCGGGCAGAGCGCGAAAACGCTGCCGTGGTCGCGGCGCTATATGTACGAACACGCGCTGCCGCGCTAGGCAGCGCTTCACGCTGGGCATGCATGGGTGACGGCAGGACGCGGCGCAAGGCGCCGCCGGAACGACAGCAGCACGACGACGCCAACGCGCCGCACGCCGACGGGCAATTCGACCTGTTCGGCGTGCCGGCCGACGCCGCACGCGCGTCGCCCGAGAACGATGTTCCGCCTGCCGACGCTGACGGCCATGTGAACCCGGGCGCGCCTGACGACGCGCGGCCGGCACCGCGCACCCGCACCGCCCCCCGTTCTTCGGACGAAACACCGCCCGCCGCTTCCGGCCTGCTGTGGGACGAGCCGTCCCCGCCCGCTGAGCCGCCGAAGAAAGGCCGGCGCCGACGCGGCGTGCTGCCCGCACCGATCGCGCCGGATGTGGCCGACGCAGCGGCCGGCCTGCCGCCGAACGTCCGGCTCGGCACGTCGTCGTGGTATTTCCCGGGCTGGGACGGCATCGTCTACGACGGCGATTTTGCTCAGACGAAACTCTCGCGCGAAGGGCTCGAAGCGTATGGCGCGCATCCGCTGCTGAAGAGCGTGAGCCTCGACCGGTCGTTCTACGGCCCGCTGTCGGTGGCCGACTACCTGCGCTATGCGCAGCAGGTGCCCGACGATTTCCGCTTCGTCGTGAAGGCGCCCGCCTCCGTGACCGACGCGGTGATCCGCGGCCGGCGCGGCGAACCGTCGGGACCGAACCCGACCTTCCTCGACGCGGATCTCGCCACCCGGGAATTCGTGCAGCCGTGCCTCGAAGGGCTCGGCCGGAAAGCCGGCGTGCTTGTATTCCAGTTCTCGCCGTTGCCCGACCAGATGCTTGCCCAGCCGGCTGCGCTGATCGACCGGCTGGCCGCGTTCTTCGCGGCGCTGCCGCCGCTGCCGCCGGAAGCCGACGGCACCCGCTACGCGATCGAGATTCGCGACGCGAGCCTGCTCACGCCGCGCTTCATCCGCGCGCTGGCCGCGCTCGGCGTGCGCTACTGCGTCGGCCTGCACGCGCGGATGCCCGACCCGCTGCGCCAGGCGGCCGCGCTCGCGCTGCTCGACGGCGACGCGCCGGGCCCGCTGATCGTGCGCTGGAGCCTGCACGGCGGCTTCAAGTATGAACAGGCGAAAGCGAAGTACGAGCCGTTCGACAAGCTCGTCGACGAGGATCCGGCCACGCGCTCGGCGCTCGCCGAGCTGGCCGCGCGCTATGCGCTGGCCGGGCAGCCGGTGATCATCACGATCAACAACAAGGCGGAAGGCTCCGCGCCGCTGTCGTGCATCGCGCTTGCGCGCGAGATCGCCGCCGCGTGCGCGCAGTGGCGCAACGAGGCGGCTTGATACCCGCTTGATACCGGCTTGCGCCGGCCGCGGTCACGACGCTCACGCGCCGCGCAGCGACTTCAGCCGGTGCGAGAACTTCTGCCGGAATTTCGCGAGCTTCGGCCCGATCACGACCGAGCAATAGCCCTGCCCCGGGTTACGCGCGTAATAGTTCTGGTGATAGTCCTCGGCCGGCCAGTAGTTGCCGTCGAGCGGCACGACCTGCGTGACGATCGGCTGCCCGAACACCTGCTCGCGCTCCAGTTCGCGGATCACGTCGAGCGCCGTGTCGCGCTGCGCGTCCGAATGGGTGAACACGACCGAACGGTACTGCGTGCCGACGTCGTTGCCCTGCCGGTTCAACTGGGTCGGATCGTGCGTCGCGAAGAAGATCTCGAGGATCTCGCGATAGCCGATGCGTGCCGGATCGAACGTCACGTTGACGACTTCCGCGTGGCCCGTGTCGCCCTCGCAGATGTCGCGATAGCCGGGATTGCGCGTATGGCCGCCCGCGTAGCCCGACTGGACGGCCGTCACGCCGTCGACGTCGAGAAACACCGCCTCCGTGCACCAGAAACACCCGCCTCCCAATGTCGCGGTTTCAAGCATCTCGTTCACCATGAAATCAGTCCCTCGTTGATGTCGGCAGCCGGCACGCATGCGCCGGCGCCCCCGTTCCGTCTCGCCGCTGCCCACCCGCACGCGGGTCGCAACGGCACGTCGGCAAGTATCTCACTCGCGCGCGAACCTGACAGAGTGCACAGGTGCCGCGCACGACCGGCCGCCCGTTTTCTCGACTACACTTAGGCACGCGCGGGCGCGGCGGCAAACCCGCTGTCTCGCGCAAAGCGCCCGATGCATGCCCGACCCTGATGCAAACATCATCTGCCGGAACATCGCTATGCATGCCTTAACAGACATCACCCGCGTCACGCGTCCGGCCGTCGCCGCGTCGCGGGCCGCGGCTTCGATTGCATCACCCCCTGGCCGCGCATCCGCCTCGCCCCGCGGGCGGCGATCCGGCACACCGCCTTTATCCGCTTTCACGATCTGATGCACGGCGTCGCACGCGCGCCGACGCGTGCGTCCGCCTGCCGATCGCTCCCGCCGGCGTGATGCGCGCCGTGCGGCAACCCCGACTCGCACGCCCGCAACGAACGGCCGTGCGACCACGATCCGACACCATCGAGAGGGCATCACCATGAGCATGCGGCCTGACCCGACGTTTCACGCTTCGCCGGAACTTGCGATGCAGGCGCCGCCGGAAGCGTTTGCCTATACGTTGTTGCTGAGCCCCGATTTTTCCAGACCCGACGCGCTCGCCGTGATCGACGTGAAGCCTGGTTCGCCGACCTACGGAAAGATCGTGCATACGGTGACGATGCCGAACACCGGCGACGAGTTTCACCACTTCGGCTGGAATGCGTGCTCGTCGTCGCTGTCGCCGCTGACCGGCCATGCGTTCCTCGAACGTCGCTTCCTGATCATCCCGGGCCTGCGCTCGTCGCGCATCTACGTGATCGACACGAAGCCGCATCCGACGCAGGCGCGCATCCACAAGATCATCGAGCCCGACGAGATCTTCTCGAAGACCGGCTATTCGCGGCCGCACACCGTGCACTGCGGGCCCGAGGGCATTTACGTGAGCACGCTCGGCGGCGCAGGCAAGGACGGCACCGACGGTGCGCCCGGCATCTTCATCATGGATTGCGAGACCTTCGACGTGCTCGGCCGCTGGGAGATCGACCGCGGCCCGCAGGACAAGCATTACGACTTCTGGTGGAACCTGCCGCGCGACTACATGGTGTCGAGCGAATGGGCGCTGCCGCCGCAATTCGAGAACGGGATCGTGCCCGAGGACCTGCTCGCGAACAAATACGGGCATCGCCTGCATTTCTGGGACCTGCGCGCGCGGCGCAACGTGCAGACGATCGATCTCGGCGCGCAGCACCAGATGGCGCTCGAGGTGCGGCCCGCGCACGACCCGGCGCGCGAATACGGGTTCGTCGGCGTCGTGGTCGACACGACCAATCTCGAAGGCTCGATCTGGACCTGGTGGCGCGAAGGCGGCAAGTTCCATGTGAAGAAGACGGCGACGATCCCGGCCGAGCCGGCCTCGGCCGACGAACTGCCGCCGCTGCTGCAAGGATTCGGTGCGGTGCCGCCGCTCGTGACCGACATCGACCTGTCGCTCGACGATCGCTTCCTCTACGTGTCCTGCTGGGGCACCGGCGAGATGCGCCAGTACGACGTGTCGGATCCGCACAACCCGGTGCTCGCGGGGTCGGTCCGGATCGGCGGCATCGCGCGCCGCGCACCGCACTCGAACGGCCGCACGTTCGCGGGCGGCCCGCAGATGGTCGAGATCAGCCGCGACGGGAAGCGCGTGTACTGGACCAACTCGCTGTATTCGACGTGGGATGACCAGTTCTATCCGGACGGCGTGCCGGGCGCGCAGGTGCTCGCGCACGTGGGGCCGGAAGGCGGGCTGACGCTCGCCGACGATTACTGGGTCGAGTTCCCCGACGGCTATCGCGCGCACCAGATCCGGCTCGAAGGCGGCGACTGCTCGACCGACTCGTTCTGCTATCCGTCGGTCAAGCGTTGAACACCGGCGTTCACGCCCCGTTCGCGCTGTGGGCGGCCGTACTCGCGAGCGGGGTGTATCACGGGCTCAACCCCGCGATGGGCTGGCCGCTCGCGGTGTCGAACGCGCTGATGACGCGCCGCGGCGGCGCGCTCGTCGCGGCGCTCGGCTATCTCGCGCTCGGCCATGCGCTCGCCGTGTTCGCGGTGATGCTGCCGTTCGGGCTGCTCGCCGCGCTGCTCGCGTGGCAAACGGCGATCCGGATCGGCGCGAGCGCGCTCGTGATCGGCTTCGGCGCCGTGCTGCTGATCCGGCGCCGGCATCCGCGGGCGCTCGCGCGGATCCCGCCCGCGCGGCTCGGCCTGTGGTCGTTCGCGGTCGCGATCGCGCATGGTGCGGGGCTGATGCTGGTACCGATCTACCTCGGGCTGTGCGGGCTCGACCAGGACGCCGGCCATCGCGCGGCGGCCACGCTCGTCGATGCGCATCTCGGGATGGCGCTCGTCGTCGCGGCCGTGCATGCCATCGCGATGATCGGCGCCGGCGGCGGGCTCGCCTGGCTCGTGTACCGCTATCTCGGGCTGAAGTTCGTATCGCGGAGCTGGTTCAATCTCGACGCGGTGTGGGCGTCGAGCCTGATCGTGACGGGCGCGTTGTCGCTCGGGCTGGCGGCGGCGCGATAGTGCGGGGGGACCTGCGGCCGATGTCAAGCAAGGGTGCCGGGCGGAGCGGCGATGCCGCACGAAAAACGCGACAGAACGGCCGTGCCGGCAGCGTGCAATCGCGCATCCGGCAGCGCGCCGCAGTGTTCGCTACGTCACCCTGCTCCCGCAATGCGCCGTCCGGCCGGGCCCGGCGGCCCCGATTCCGCTAAAATCGGGCCATGCGCACCCCTTCCCCCTCGACCGCCTTGTCGCCTTTCGTCCGCCGTGCCCGCCCCATCCGCGTCGCGCCGCGCCCGCCCGTCTCGTTCCGGATGACCGCGCGATGAGCCACGCCAATCCTCCGGATTTCGACTCGGCCGCCTTCCGGCAAGCCCTCGGCCAGTTCGCCACGGGCGTGACGGTGATCACGACGCGCGCGCCGTCCGGCCAGCTGATCGGGATCACCGCCAGCTCGTTCAACTCGGTCTCGCTCGATCCGCCGCTCGTGCTGTGGAGCCTCGCGCACAAATCGGCGTCGACGCCCGTGTTCCGCGGCAACAGCCATTACGTGGTGAACGTGCTCGCGGCCTCGCAGCTCGACCTGTGCAAGCGCTTCTCGACCTACAAGGGCGACCGCTTCGAAGGGATCGCGCATGCGGCCGGCAACTCGGGGATGCCCGTGCTCGACGGCGCGCTCGCGTGGTTCGAATGCCACAACCGCAGCCGCTACGATGAAGGCGACCACGTGATCTTCGTCGGCGAAGTGGAGCGCTGCGGCGTGCGCACGGAATCGGACACGGCACCGCCGCTCGTGTTCCACGGCGGCGGCTTCCACGGCCTTACACCGCTTTGATCGCCCCCGTGCGCGCCAGCCCGACCGGCGCGCCGGCTTCATCCTTCAGCGTCTGCAGCACGATGTTCGACCGGATGTCCATCACGCCCGGCGCCTTGTAGAGCCGGTTCAGCACGAAATCCGAATAGTGCTTGAGGTTGTGCGCGAGCACGCGCAGCAGATAGTGGCTCTCGCCCGTCACGACGAACGCGCCGACCACCTCCGGCCATTCGCGCAGCGCTTCCGCGAAGCGCTCGTGCCATTGATTCTCTTCGTTGCGCATCGACACCTGAACGAACGCCTCGAGCTCGAAGCCGAGCTTCTCGCGGCTCAGGCACGCGCGATAGTGCTCGATCACGCCCTGCTCCTCGAGCAGGCGCATGCGGCGCAGACAGGCGGATGGCGAAAGCGAAATCCGTTCCGCCAGGTCGAGATTGCTGATTCTGCCCTCTTCCTGCAGTACCGCCAGAATCCGGCAGTCGGTGGCATCGAGCGTGATCGCGTGCATTTTTGGTCCCCGTTTTCCCTCTGAGTCGAATTATCTGCCAATCCGGCGGATTGTCCATGTTTATTTCGCAAGCACTTTCTGCGAGCGTCCACCTATCATTCGAAGGATCGACTCACCGAATCGTCATGCCATGGACACCCTCTGGGACATCTCGCCGCCTGTCAGCCCCGCCACCCCCGTGTGGCCGGGCGATACGCCGGTTTCCGTCGAACGCGTGTGGCGGATGGAGGCCGGCTCGCCGGTCAACGTCGCACGCCTGACGCTGTCGCCGCACACGGGCGCGCACTGCGACGCGCCGCTGCACTATGACGCCGACGGCGCGCCGATCGGCGCCGTGCCGCTCGACACCTACCTCGGCCCGTGCCGCGTGATCCATTGCATCGGCGCATCGCCGGTCGTGCAGCCGGCCGATGTCGCGGCCGCGCTCGACGGCATACCGCCGCGCGTGCTGCTGCGCACCTGTGCACGCGCCAGCGTCGAGCAGTGGGACAGCGACTTCTGCGCGGTCGCGCCCGAGACCATCGACCTGCTCGCCGCGCACGGCGTGAAGCTGATCGGCATCGACACGCCTTCGCTCGACCCGCAGGAATCGAAGACGATGGATGCGCACCACCGCGTGCGCGCGCACCGGATGGCAATCCTCGAAGGCATCGTGCTCGACGACGTGCCGCCCGGCGACTATGAACTGATCGCACTGCCGCTGAAATTCGCGACGCTCGACGCGAGCCCCGTGCGTGCAGTGCTGCGCACGCTGCCCGCGCGTGCCGCCTGATTACCCCGACTGACGACCCCACATCATGATCAAGACCCGTGAAGACGCGCTCGCGCTCGACCGCGACGACCCGCTCGCCCCGCTGCGCGACCAGTTCTCCCTGCCCGACGGCGTGATCTACCTCGACGGCAACTCGCTCGGCGCGCAGCCGCGCGCCTCGGCCGCCCGCGCGCAGCAGGTGATCGGCGCCGAATGGGGCGAAGGCCTGATCCGCAGCTGGAACACGGCCGGCTGGTTCGCGCTGCCGCGCCGTCTCGGCGACAAGCTCGCGACGCTGATCGGCGGCGCCCCCGGCGAGACGGTCGTGACCGATACGATCTCGATCAACCTGTTCAAGCTGCTGTCGGCGATGGTGCGCCACCAGGCCGGGCGCGCGCCCGAACGCCGCGTGATCGTGTCGGAACGCTCGAACTTCCCGACCGACCTGTATATCGCGCAGGGGCTGATCGAGCAGCTCGGCGGCGACTACGAACTGCGCCTGATCGACGACCCGGCCGACCTGCCCGACGCGCTCGGCGCGGACACGGCCGTCGCGATGATCACGCACGTGAACTACCGCACCGGCTACATGCACGACATGCCGGCCGTCACGCAGCTCGTGCACGACGCAGGCGGGCTGATGCTGTGGGATCTCGCGCACTCGGCCGGCGCGGTGCCGGTCGACCTGAACGGCGCACGCGCGGACGGCGCGGTCGGCTGCACGTACAAGTACCTGAACGGCGGCCCCGGTTCGCCCGCCTTCGTGTGGGTGCCGCAGCGCCATCACGCGCACTTCTCGCAGCCGCTGTCCGGCTGGTGGGGCCACCGCGCACCGTTCGCGATGCAGCCGGGCTTCGCGCCCGATCCGGGCATCGCCCGCTTCCTGTGCGGCACGCAGCCGATCGTGTCGATGTCGATGGTCGAATGCGGGCTCGACGTGTTCCTGCAGACCGACATGCACGCGATCCGCCGCAAGTCGCTCGCGCTGACCGACGCGTTCATCGCGCTCGTCGAAGCGCGCTGCGCGGGCCTGTCGCTGAAGCTCGTCACGCCGCGTGCGCATCACCAGCGCGGCTCGCAGGCGAGCTTCGAGCATCCGCACGGCTACGAGGTGATGCAGGCGCTGATCGCGCGCGGCGTGATCGGCGACTACCGCGAGCCGTACGTGCTGCGCTTCGGCTTCACACCGCTCTATACCCGCTTCGCCGACGTGTGGGACGCCGTCGAGACGCTGCGCGACATCCTCGCCACCGACGCGTGGAAGGCGCCCGAGTTCGCCGAACGCGGCGCGGTGACCTGATCGGCCTTGCCCGGCGCGTGCAAGCCGCGCGCCGCGCCCCGTCATTCAAATCTGGAGAGAGTCGTGAATTCTGGTCATATGCAGCCACCCGGCGACGACGCGCCGGCGGGCTGCCCGTTCTCGGGCGCACGCGCCGCACATTCGGCACCAGCGGCCCAGGTGGCGCACGAAGCGTCGCACGTGCCCGGCGATGCCGGCTGGCACAACGCGCAACTCGACTTCTCGAAGTCGATGAGCTACGGCGACTACCTGTCGCTGAATTCGATCCTCGACGCGCAGCATCCGCTGTCGCCCGATCACAACGAGATGCTGTTCATCATCCAGCATCAGACGAGCGAGCTGTGGATGAAGCTCGCGCTGTTCGAACTGCGCGGCGCCCTCGACGCGGTGCGCACCGACGCGCTGCCGCCGGCGTTCAAGATGCTCGCGCGTGTGTCGCGCATCCTCGAGCAACTGGTACAGGCGTGGAACGTGCTGTCGACGATGACGCCGTCCGAGTATTCGGCGATGCGGCCGTATCTCGGGCAGTCGTCGGGTTTCCAGTCTTATCAGTATCGGCAGCTCGAATTCCTGCTCGGCAACAAGAACGTGCAGATGCTGCAGCCGCATGCGCACCGGCCCGACATCCTCGAACAGGTGCGTGCGACGCTCGAGGCGCCGTCGTTCTACGACGAAGTCGTGCGCCTGCTCGCGCGGCGCGGCTTCCCGATCGCGGCGGAGCGGCTCGAGCGCGACTGGACGCAGCCGACCCGGCACGACGAGACGGTCGAAGCCGCGTGGCTCGAGGTGTACCGTCACCCGCAGCAGCACTGGGAGCTCTACGAGATGGCCGAGGAACTCGTCGATCTCGAGGATGCGTTCCGCCAGTGGCGCTTCCGTCACGTGACGACCGTCGAGCGCATCATCGGCTTCAAGCAGGGTACGGGCGGCACCAGCGGTGCGCCGTACCTGCGCAAGATGCTCGACGTCGTGCTGTTCGCTGAACTCTGGCACGTACGCACCACGCTGTAACGTGCAACGCCCCCCCGGGCCCGCCCGCCGTCACGACGACGTGCGGGCCAGCTCCTCCCCGTCGCGCGGCTGCACCGCCGCGCGCGACAGTCGCGGAATATGCCGTCGCACGACGAGCAGCGCGACGCAGACAATCCCCATCGCAATCGCCAGCATCGTCAGATAGGCCGTGGCGCCGCCCGTGGTGATCACGATCGCGCCCGCGAACGCGCTGAGGATCGCGCCGAGCCGGCCGAACGCAAGCGCGCTCGCGGTGCCGGTCGCGCGCACGGCCGTCGGGTAGATGTACGCGCAGAGCGCATACATCGTCGACTGCACCGCGTTGACGAACAACCCGTGCAGGCCGAGCCCGACGATCAGCCAGCCCGTGTGGCGGCTCGCGTCGACACCCATCAGCCACACCGCACTCGCCGCGCCGCCGATGCTGCACAGCACGAGCGGCCAGCGCGACCCGGCATGCGCGATCGTCCACGCGCACAACAGCGCGCCGATCACGCCGCCGAGGTTGTACGCGGTGAGCCCCGTCCCCGCGACCGACACGCTCAGCCCGCTCGCCGCCAGCATCGTCGGCAGCCAGCTGAACGCCGCATACACGGCGAGCAGGCACATGAAGAACGCACACCACAGCGCGATCGTGTCGCGCGCCTGGCCGCTCGCGAACAGCGCGCCGAAGCCGCCGCGGCCGCCTGCCGCGCGTGCGTCCCTCAGGTCGGTGAAGGCGGTGCCCGGCGCGACGGGCCGCTCCATCCGCGCGAGCAGCGCGCCGAGTTCCGGCCAGCGCGCGGGGCGCCGCGCGAGATAGCGCGGCGATTCGGGCAACGCACGCACGAGCACGAAGCCGAGCACGAGCGGCAACGCGCCGCCAGCGAAGAACAGCCCGCGCCAGCCGTAGCGCGGCAGCACCTCGTGCGCGAACAGGCCGGCCAGCATTCCGCCGAGCGGCACGCAGACGATCGTCGCGGTCACCATCATCGTGCGACGCCGCGCGGGCGTATATTCGGCCGTCATCGTCGTGGCAGTCGGCAATGCGCCGCCGATCCCGAGGCCCGCGACGAAACGCAGCACCGCGATCGCCGTGACGTCCGGTGCGAAGCCGATCGCACAGGTCGCGATGCCGAACAGGAACACGCTGCCGATCACGGCCTGGCGGCGGCCGAAGCGGTCCGCGACGATCCCCGCGCACGCACTGCCGATGCCCATCCCGACCAGCCCGGCCGCCACCGCCGGCGCGAACGCATCACGCGTGATGCCCCATTCGCGGATCAGCACCGGGATCGCGAAGCCGATCAGCTGGCCGTCGAAGCCGTCGAGCACGATCGCGAGCGCGGCGAGCAGCACCACGCAGCGCTGCATCGTCGTGAACGGCCCGTCGTCGAGCGTCGCGCCGATGTCGACGGACGGCGGCAACAATCCGTCGCGCGTGCTCATGCGACCTCCCGTGCGCCGCGCTCGGGCGGCAACATGCGCAAGCGGCGCGCGGCAAGACAAGGGCATTCGATGGCGTTCATGGCGTCTCCGGTTGCCCGGGCTGGCGCAGCGGCGCGTGCCCGGATCTCGTGCTGCGCAGGCGGCCGGCGTCGACGCATCGGCGCCGCCTTCGGTGTCTCGTCCAACCTGTCCCGATCCGGCGCCGTCGCCTGCGCGCGACGCGCTCGTCCCGTCGTGCGGCGCAAACCGCGCCGCCCGCCTGATGCTCAGTTCACCCGCGCGTCGATCAGCCTGACCAGCGCGAGCAGCGTCTCCGCATGCGGCACCGCGACGCCTGCTTCACGCGCTGCCGCGACGACCTTGCCGCTGATCGCGTCGATTTCCGTGCGACGGCCCGCGAGCACGTCCTGCAGCATCGACGGGCGATGACCGCGATGCGCGCGGATCGCATGCTCGACGTTGCGCGCGATGCGTTCGCCGTCGACCGCGATGCCCTTCGCGCGCGCGACCGCCGCCGTCTCGGCGGCGATCGCCTGCGCAAGCCGCGGCCCGTCGTGATGTTCGCCGAGCTGGTCGACCGTGCAGCCCGTCACCGCGCACAGCGTGTTGAGCGCCGCATTGAACGCGACCTTCTCCCAGATCGCGGCCCACACGTCTTCATCGAGCGAGCAAGCCAGCCCCGCGCGCGACAGCGCGTCGGCGACGGCTGCCGCGAACGAGCGCTCCGCGCCGTCGGCCGTCATCATCCTGACGACGCCCGCGCCGTGCGAATGCACATGGCCAGGCCCGGCGAGATCGGCCGGCCAGGTCGTGACGCCGACGAGAATGCGCTCGATCGGCACGAACGCATTCAGCGTCTCGACGTTGCCGAGCCCGTTCTGCAGCGTCAGCACGTACGTGAAGGGGCTCAGCAGCGCGCGCACGCCGTCCAGCGCGTGGCGCGTGTGCAGCGACTTCGTGAAGACGATCAGCAGGTCGAATGGTGTGTCGGGCGACGCCTGCGCGTTCGCAGCTTCCGGCCGGAGCACGTGCAGCGCGCGGAGGGTACGTTCACCACGATCGTCGTCGATGCGCAGCCCGTCGCGGCGAATCGCGTCGAGATGCGCGTCGTTCACGTCGATCAGCGTGACGGCCTCGCCGCTTTCGGCCAGCAGCCCGCCGAACAGCGAGCCCATCGCGCCGGCGCCCAGAATCGCAATCCTCATCGTCGTCGGCCTCGTCAGAACGGATAGTGGCGCGGTGCGGTCTGCACCGTGATCCAGCGCAGGTCCGTGAACGCCGCGATGCCGGCCTTGCCGCCGAAGTGGCCGAAGCCGCTGTCCTTCACGCCGCCGAACGGCATCTGCGCCTCGTCGTGCACGGTCGGACCGTTCACGTGGCAGATGCCCGATTCGATGCGCGCCGCGACGCGCATCGCACGCGCGACATCACGGCTGAACACGGCCGACGACAGCCCGAACGCGTTGTCGTTCGCGCAACGGATCGCGGCGTCCTCGCCATCGACGCGCACGATGCCCTTCACCGGGCCGAACGACTCCTCGGCATAGATGCGCATCGCCGGCGTCACATGGTCGAGCAGCGTGGCCGGGAACAGCGTGCTGTCGGCCTTGCCGCCGCACACGAGCGTCGCGCCGTGCGCGAGCGCGTCGTCGATCAGCGCGTTGCAGCGCTCGACGGCCTTCATGTCGATCAGCGAACCGAGCACGACCGGCCCGTTGCGAGGATCGCCGAGCGGCAGCGACGCGGCCTTGTCGGCAAGCTTCGCGACGAACGCATCGGCGATCGAGGCGTCGACGACGATGCGCTCGGTCGACATGCAGATCTGCCCGGAATTCGCAAACGCGCCGAACGCGGCCGCCGCGACCGCCGCGTCGAGATCGGCATCGTCGAGCACGACGAACGGCGCCTTGCCGCCGAGCTCCAGCACCGACGGCTTCAGATGGCGCGCGCAGGCTTCGGCGACGATCCTGCCGACTCGCGTCGAGCCCGTGAAATTCACGCGGCGCACGGCCGGATGCGCGATCAGTGCATCGACGATGGCGCCCGCATCCTCGGGCGCGTTCGTCACGAAATTGACGACGCCCGCCGGCAGCCCGGCTTCCTGCAGCGCCTCGACGATCAGACCGTGCGTGACGGGACACAGCTCCGAGCCCTTCAGCACGACCGTGTTGCCGCACGCGAGCGGCAGCGCGAGCGCGCGCGTCGCAAGGATCACCGGCGCATTCCACGGCGCGATGCCGAGCACGACGCCGGCCGGCTGCCGTACGCCCATCGCGAGCGACCCGGGCACGTCGGACGGGATCAGCTCGCCGCCGACCTGCGTGGTCAGCGACGCGGCCTCGACGAGCCCGCTCGCGGCAAGCTGCACGTTGAAGCCGGCCCACAGCGCGGACGCGCCCGTCTCCGCCGCCATCGCGGCGACGAACTGTTCGTGCTTCGCTTCGAGCGCGGCGGCCGCTTTCAGCAACAGCGCGCGCCGTGCGCCGGGGCCGAGCGCGGCCCAACCAGGAAATGCGCGGGCGGCCGCGTCGGCCGCCGCGCGCGCATCGTCGACGGTGCACGCGGGCGCTGCGGACGCGACTTCGCCATCAAGCGGGTTGCGGCGCACGAAGGTCGCGCCGCTGGATGAATGACGGCGTTCGCCGCCGATCAGCATCGATACGGTTTGCATGGAATCTCCGGAAGGACGCGCGCTGCGCATCACGTAATTCAGGCAATCTCGACTTCGACTACGACCGGCGTCGCGGCACGCAGTGCGTCGGCCAGCGTGTCGCGCAGGTGCGCGGCGGCGGTCACGCGCACGCCACGGCAGCCCATCCCTTGCGCGAGCGCGACGAAATCCAGGTTCGGCAGATCGGTGCCCTGCACGGGATCGTCCGGGCCGAAGCCGAACACGGGTGCGAAATCCTGCAGCGCCGCGTAGCGCCGGTTGTTCAGGATCACGAACGTGATCGGCAGCTTCAACTGCGCGGCGCTCCACAACGCCTGGGTTCAGGTCGACGTCGTCGCCTTCCCAGACGATCTCCTGGCACGGCGGCGACGACACCGATTTCGGCGCCATGTCCCACACGGCCTTCGCGAGCGACAGCAGCTTGCCGGCGTCCTTCAGGCTCTT
>NZ_VWWH01000073.1:0-37128 GCF_011753045.1 Burkholderia sp. Ap-955 | reverse complement strand
CGTCCTTCAGGATGAACTCGACGTACTGGCCCGCGAGATACTGCAGGCGTTCGTTGGCGGGCAACTGGAGCTTCACGACCATCACGTCGTCGGCCTTGCGCTCGAGCGCGGCGATGCGGCACGGCAGCTTCTTGACCTGCACGCCGTCGACGCCGGCGATTTCACGCACGTCGATTTCGAGGTCGCACTGCGCCTTCGAGCAGCACAGCAGCGCGAGGCCGCGCGTGCGCTCGTCGTTGGACAGCGCCGACGCGGCGTGCGGGCCCTGTTCGATCTGGCCCGACACGATCTGGCCCTTGCAGGAGCCGCACGCGCCGTTCTTGCAGCCGTACGGCAGATGGACGTTCTGGCGCAGCGCGGCCGCCAGCACGGTTTCATCCGACTCGACCTGGAATTGCCGGCCGCTTTGCGTCAGTGCGACTTTGAATGTCATGGTGTGTTTGACGACGGTGTGCGGACACCGGTGTCGCCCGATCACACCGCGCGTCCGCACGTCAGAGGGAGGAATCAGGCGGTGCGGACGACCGCTTGCGCGCGTATCCGCCAGCCGAGCGCTGCCGCAATCACGGCGAACCCCGCCAGCGCCCACATCGGCAACGACAGCCCGAGAATCGGCGGATACAGCGTTTCGCACAACCCGCCGACCTTGAAGACCAACGGCAGCCAGTGCGCCGGCGGCAGGCTGTCGACCAACGGCTGCAATGCATCGAAGCCGCAACTGAATCCCGGATGAGCCTGCACGTAGATGTGCCGTATGGCGACCGCCGCGCCGGCCAGTGCGGTGGCCAGCGAGAGTCCTCGCAGCAACGCAACGCGGCGCCCGCCTGCTGCCCCTACGAACGCGAACAGTGCGATCAGCAGGAACAGATAGCGCTGGATGATGCACAGCGGGCACGGATCCTCCTGCCACACCAGCTGGATCCACAGTGCGCCGGCGACGAGCGCGAGGCTGCCTGCGCCGATTGCCAGCAGCGTCCACCGTTCCGCGCGGGTGGCGTCGATCGGGGCGCTCATCGCACGGCTCCGAGTGCGCTGACCAGCGACTCGAACACGCGGTCGACATCGCGCGTGTCGGTCCGCCAGTTGCAGAACGCGGCGCGCAAGCCCCACGTGCCCGCATGGACCGTCGTCGTGATGAAGACGTCGCCGAGATCGCGCACCGCGCGCATGTATGCGTTGACGCGTGCCTCGTCGGGCTGCTCGGCGAGCGTGAAGCAGACGACGTTGACGCGGGTCGGCGCCAACAACGCCAGGCCCGGCTGCTCGGCGATCTGCCTGCCGAGCCGATGCGCGAGCGCGATGTTGCGCCGGACGATTTCCGCATGGCCGTCGCGGCCGTACGCAGCAAGCGCGAACCAGGTCGACAGCGCGCGCAACCGGCGCGAATTCTCCGGCGTGAGGTGGACGAAGTCCGGATTGTCGGTCGGCACGCCCAGGTACGCGGAGCTGTTCTGGAAGACCCGCACCTGCAGGTCGCGCCGGCGGCTGAACTGCACCGCGGCGTCGTACGGCACGTTCAGCCACTTGTGCAGGTCGATGCAGATCGAATCGGCGTCGTCGAGGCCGCGCACGAGCGCGGCGTGGTCGGGCGACAGCGCGGCGAACGCGCCGAACGCCGCATCGACGTGCAGCCAGAACGGGTAGCGCGACCGGAGCGCGGCGATCGCCTGCAACGCGTCGTAGTCGACGGTATTGACCGTTCCGGCGTTCGCGACGACGATCACCGGCTCGCCCGCGAAACGCTGCAGCGCGGCCTCGAGTGCGTCGACGTCGATCGCCTCGCGGTCCTTCAGCGTCGGGATCTTCTGTACCGCGCGACGCCCGATGCCGAGCACGGAGAGCGCCTTGTAGATGCTCGAGTGCGGGGTGCCGGACAGCACACGGATCGGCGGCAGCATGCCCACGCCATCCTCCGCGATGTCGACATGCTCCGGGCATCGTTCGCCCAGCCATTCGCGGCCGATGGCGAGGCCGACCAGGTTCGACATCGTCGCGCCGCTGACGAGCACGCCCTGCTGCGCATCCGACAATCCGAACAGCTCGCGCAGCCGTGCGACGGTTTCGCGCTCGAGATCGGGGGCCGAGCTGTCGATGCCCGCCGTCGGGTTCTGGTCATACACGCTGGTCAGCCAGTCGCCGGCGAGCGCGGCGGGCGTCGCGCCGCCTGTCACGAAGCCGAGGTAGCGCGCGCCGGCGCTCCCGGAGAAGCCGGGGGCCCAGCGCGCCAGGAAATCGTCCAGTGCCGCGTCGAAGCCGGGGCCCTGGGTCGGTAGCGGGTGCGGCACGGCAGCGGGCGGCGCGAGCGCGGCCGGGCGCTCGTCGATGCGGTCCAGCACGTCGAGCGCGTGATCGAGGGTACGCTGCAGAACCGCTTCGATGCCGACGAGGTCGTGTGAGAGTTTGGCGTCCATGCTGTCAGTGGAGGTGGGTGGAGGAAAGAGACGGACGTCACGCACGCGGGCGCAGCGTCGCATACCAGAACAGCAGCGCGAGCGCGCTGAACGCGGCGCCGAGCGTACAGACGCCGGCCCAGCCGAAGCGCGCATACACGTAGGTCGACGCGATCGAGCCGGACGCGCAGCCGGCGGCGTAGAGCAGCATGTAGCCGGCCGTCAGGCGGCTGCGTGCGTCGGGGCGCACGCCGTAGATCAGGCTCTGGTTGGTCACATGCACCGCCTGCAGGCCGAGGTCGAATGCAACGACGCCCACGACGAGCGCCACGAGCGAATGCATCATGAGCGCGGTGGGCAGCCATGACACGAGCATCAGCGCGAGCCCGATGCCGGACGTCCATTGCGCCAGGCCGCGATCGGCGAGACGGCCGGCGCGTGCGGCGCCGAGCGCGCCCGCCGCGCCCGCGAGCCCGAACAGCCCGATTTCCGTGTGCGACAGCGACAGCGGCGGCGCGCTGAGTGGCAGCACCATCGGCGTCCACAGCGTCATCGCGGCCGCGAAATGCAGGAAGGCGATGAATGCGCGCACACGCAGCACGCGCTCCTGCGCGAAGAGGGCGAATACCGACGCGATCAGGCGCGGATACGGTTCGGCGACACCCGGAAGGCGATGGTGCGGGAGGACGCGCGACAGGACGACGGCGAGCAGCAGCATGACGCTGGCCGACGTGAAATACACCGCGCGCCATCCCGCGAGGTCGGCGATCGCGCCCGAGAACGTGCGCGCGAGCAGGATGCCGAGCACGATGCCGCTCGTCACCGTGCCGACCACCTGCCCGCGTTCCGCCGGTTCGGCGAGCCCCGCCGCGAACGACACGAGCACCTGGGTGACGACGCTCAGGAAGCCGATCAGCGCCATGCCGGCGAACAGCACGGAGGCGCGCGTGGCGGTGGCGATCGACAGCAGCGCGAGCGCACAGACGACCGACTGGATCAGGATCATCCGGCGCCGGTCCCACAGATCGCCGAGCGGAACGAGGAGCAGGAGGCCGAGTCCGTAGCAGATGCTCGTGATCGTCATGATGCCGCCGATGGCGGCGCGCGAGATGTCGAACTGGCGCGCGAGCGTGTCGAGCAACGGCTGCGCGTAGTAGACGTTGGCGACGGCGAATCCCGCCGTCGTCGCGAACAGCAGCGTGACGGGGCGCGTCAGCGTGGCGTGGGCGGCCGCCGCATGGGTCTGCGGGGCGCGCGGTAGCGGAGACAGTTGTTCGAGGCTCATGATGGTGACGGGGTGCGAACCGGCATGAAGAAAGCAGGCGGGGCGGCGCACGCGGGTCGCGCGGACCGCCCCGGGAAACGGCTCGGCGCGTGGGGTAGCCCGCGCCGCCGCGTTACTGCAGCGACTGGCGCATGTTCTCCATCACCTGGCCCGCGCCTGCGTAGTAATCCTTCTCGACGTTGAAGCGGATCAGGCAACCGATGCAGATGTCCCGGATCGCGGCCGGGTTTTGCGTCGCGAGCGGCAGCAGCACGCGCTTCACCAGGCTATTGCCGTGCACCACGTCGATCTTCGTGTGCAGCACGTGGTAGGCGATGACTTCCTCGGGCACCTGGTGGCGGCGCATGCCCTTCACCATCTTCGAGAAGCGGTATGGCACCGTGTCCTCGAGCAGCGTCAGCGTGCCGAGCAGGCGGACCACGTACCAGCGGCGCAGCGCGTACATCGACAGCAGGTTGCCGTTCTTCAGCGCAAGGGCCGACGACAGGATCGACGGGTCGAAGCGCTGCAGGTACTGCCGGAAATGCGGCTCGGCCTTGCCGAACAGCAGCGTGTGCATGCCTTCCAGCTCGCCGAGCCCCATTTCGTCCCAGAAGTTCTCCGCGACCGCGAGCTTCATGTCGCCCAGCATGCCGATCTGCGACAGCGCGATCGTGTCGTCGAAGCGTCCGTCGACCTGGGCTTCGAGGCAGACGTAGAACGCGAGCTGCTCGAGCGACGCTTCCTCTGCGAGAAAGCGGAAGAACGGTGCGACGGCCTCGCGATTCGTACGACGCAGCGTGTAGTACCACTCCTCGAGTTGTTCGGCGTTCTCGGGCAGCCCGGACAGGTCGAGGCGCGATTCCTCGTGGAGATTCCACTCGCTTTCCAGCGCCAGGATCTCGTCGTATTCCGCCGGTTGCGGAATCGTGTCGTATGCGCTCGGCGGCGCGAGTTCGCGCAGGTAGAACGCGTTCAGGCGCTTCTGTGCGTCCAGCGTATTGCAGCGCGGAACGTCTGCCGTTTCGGGGCCGTGTGCCGCGTGGATCAGGTGCTGTGCTGCTGCTTGAATCGCTTGCGTTGACATGCTTGTCGCTCCAGTCTCGGGATGGGAGGGATTGCGGACCATACGACTCCGCTGATGGCGGATACCGGCGCCAGGGCCGCGCTGCGAAGCCGACGATGATGGGAAATGTACTGAACGCGATGCGCGGCGGTTAGCCGGCGCGTCTCAATGGATTGACAGTGCGTCCCAGCCCGCACGGCATTCGGTGCGGGCGGATGCACAGAAACGAATCGTCGGTTTGTTGGGACAAAAACGCTAACGGTGACGGCCGCGCTTTTCATACATTACGTGCACCGGGCTCGCTGCTGCGTTCGCAGGTGACGGCGGCCCGGATGGACACGGAGGATGAAGCGATGCACAGACTGACGTTGCTGCCGCAGGGTATCGAAGTATGGCTTCCGGATCGCGCTGCGTTGACGGAGCTCGACTTCGAGCTGCACGGACAGGAATCGATTCCGTTCGGCTGCCGGGCGGGTGCGTGCGGTGCCTGTGTCATCGAAGTCCTGGACGGCCTGCCCAATCTCGGCAGCCGGCAGGTGGAAGAAGCGGCCTTTCTCCGCAGGCTCGGATATCCGGACGAGCACTTCAGGCTCGCGTGTCAATGCCGGCTGACCGGCGCGGCGACCGTGCAGGTCGTCACGTCCGACGGCTGAATCCATCAACGTTGCGTTCCATGCCTGTCTCCACGTCATTTATATAGGATTTCTTATGAGTAATCGTGTGAAAAACGCCGGTCTCGAGCACCGTACGCCGTTCCTGAATGCAGCCGCATCCGCGCAGTTGCGCGGCGAGATCGATGCACTGATCGATCGTCAGATCGACACGTGGTACGACACCGTGCCGTATGCCGCGCACCTCGAAGGCAAGACCGTCGACAGCGAGTACTACCGTCGCCACCTGATCGAAACGGCGTGGCGTATCCGGCTGCTGCGCGTGTCCGAATCGAAGGCGCTCGCCGAGATCGCGAAGCGCAGCCCGGAAGCGGCGCAGATCTGGGCGAACTACGAGCGCGAGGAAATGCTGCACGACGACCTGTTCATCCAGGATCTCGAGCGCGCCGGCGTCACGCGCGACGCGTTTCTTGCGACGGAGCCGTACCTGTCGACGAAGCTGCTGACCGGCTATTTCTCGTATCTGCTCGATCACGAAGGCCCGCTCGGCGTCGTCGCGTACTCGTATCTGGTCGAGTACGTGAACGTGAAACTCGAGCCGCGCAAGATCGAGGCGCTGAAGGATTCGGTCGGCGAGCAGAACATCGGCGGGCAGATCGCGCATTCGCACACCGACATCAACGACGACCATCCGGGAGAAGTGTGGGCGGCGATCCGCTACCTGCTGCGCGACGACGATGACATCGCGGCGCTGAAGCGCTATCTGGGCGAACACCAGACGGTTCTCGCGCTGTATTTCAAGGAACTGTACGACGACAAGATCGCGTCGACGCTGAAGGCGGCAGCCTGACGGGAGAGCCGACATGCTGGCTGATGGCGTTCTGATTCTGAGTCACTGCGGTTATTCGTTCGTCGAGGATCTGGTCGCGGCGATCGGCCAGCGGCAATTGCACGCGTACGTCCTGTCTTCCCGGCCGCTGCCGGAGCACGCGGGGCGCCTCGACGCGCTGCGCGCGCTGGCGGCCGGCGTCCATGCGGGCGACGCGCACGAGCTGTCGGAGGAGGATGTCGACCGCACGCTCGACGCGTTGCAGGCGCGCGGCGTGCGGGTGCGCGCCTGCATTTCGGTGTGGGAAGGCTACCGCGGGCTGATGGCTCATGCGAATGCGCGCCTGGGTGTCGCGGATCTCGCACCCGCACAGGTCGAATCGCTGCGCGACAAGCTCCAGGTCCGCAACGCGCTGCATGCGGCCGGCCTCTCCAGCCGAATTGCGCGCACGCTCACACCGGACGTGCTGCGTGCGCTGCAGGCGACGGGCGGCGACTATTTCGTGAAGCCGGTGCAGGGCATCGCGTCGTACGGCGCCTTCCGGCTCACGCACGACACGACCTGGGCGACGCTCGAGGCGATCGCGGCCGAAGCGCGGGCCGATACGGTCTATGCGTCGGTGCTCGGCAACGGCGTCCGTTTCATCGCGGAAGAGTACGTGAGCGGGACCGAGTGCAGCTTCGAGGTGCTGGTGGTCGACGGACGTCTGCATGTGGTCGCGATCCACGAGAAATGCGAGCTGACCGAAGCGAACGGCACCGTGCTGGAAGACAGCTGCACCAGCCCGCCCGTCTCGATCGCCGCGCACGAATGCGCGGCCGGCATCGCGTGGCTCGGCAAGGTGTTCGCGCACCTTGCGCTCGACTGGGGCTGCTTCCATGTCGAGGCCCGTTTCGACGGTGCACGCTGGGATCTGATCGAGATCAATCCGCGCGTGGGCGGCAGCCTGATTTCGCCGAGCGTGAAGGCGCTCACGGGCGCGGCGAACCTGCTCGACATGTGGCTTGCGGTGCTGCTGCTGGATGCCGATGCCGCGCGCGCGTCGCTCGCGCACCTCGCGTATGGCGCCGACGGCCGTGCACCGGGGCCGAACGCGACGGTCTTCCGCGTCTACTTTGCGTCACCGGGCCGGATCGAGTCGATCGAACTCAATCCGCTGCCGCGCGCACCCGTGGTGACGCAGGTGTTGCTGAAGTCTGGTGACGAAGTCGATCCGGCATCACGCGAAGTCTTTCTCGGTCAGCTGTTGTGGTCGATGAGCCGCGCGGAACGCGACGCCGAACTCGACACGCTGCTCGCGGCTTCCGCGGAGGCCATCACTGTGCACTACCGGGTCGCCGAACCCGAGCTGGGAGCCTGATCATGACTGCTCGTTCCGCATCGACGCTGTTGATCGTCGACTACAACCTGAGCCGGGTGGAAGACGTCGCACACCTGGCGCGCTACGCGCGCGAGCGCTACGGCGCCCGGACGGTGCTGATCCGTTCGGGCCCGAGCGAACGTGACCGGCGTATCTGCGACGACGTGATCGATCTCGACCCGCTCGCGGACGGCTTCGTCGACGCCGCCGTTGCGCAGCTCGCGGGCATCGCGGGCGACCTGCGGGCCGGTATCGTGTTTTCGGACAACGCAGTCCAGCAGGGCGCCGCGCTGCTGGAACGGCTCGGCCTTCCGGTCGATTCCGCGTCGCTGGCGGCCGGTGCGTTCAGCAAGCACGCGTATCGGGTCGCGGAACACCGCGTGCGTGCGCTGCTCGAAGCGCAGCGCGTGATGGTGCCGGACTATGCGGAGGCGGCGTCGGTCGACGATCTGCGGCGCTTCGCCGCCGCGCATCCGGGCGGCTTCGTCGTCAAGCCGTCGTGCGAGGGCAACAACCGCGGCGTGGTGGTCGTGCGCGACGGCGACAGCCTGGACGCCGCGTTCAGCGAGGTCGCGCCGTACGTGTCGCGCGGCGTGATCTGCGAAGCGTTCATTCCGTTCGCGCGCGAATTCTCGTTCGACGGCCTGGGTGCGCTGGCGTTTACGACCGAGAAGGTCAGCGCGACCGGCCGCTATCCGGTCGAGGTCGCGCAGATCCTGCCGTCGCGGCTCGCCGATCACGAAGCGGACACGCTCACGCGCGCGGGCCGCCTCGCGAATCTGCTGGTCGGGCAACGCGACGGCCCGTTTCACAACGAGATCAAGCTCAGCGACGACGGGTTGCAGGCCGCCGTCGTCGAACCGAACCGGCGCCCGGCAGGCATGAAGATCTGGTGGCTCGCGCGCTGGGCTTACGGCGTCGACCTGTTCCATGCATGGATCGACACGGTCTGGGGCGTCGCGCCGCCCGTGACGCTGCCGGCGCCCGCGCGCTTCGCGGCCGCGGTGATGCTGGGGGTCGCATACGACCGGCAGTTTTCGCCGCAGGACGTGCGAGCCGACGCGGACCCGCTCGGCGACGCAATCGCCGACACCGTGCGCACGCTCGGCTTGCGCGACGGCGCGCTGCAATCACAAGGTTTCGAATGGCTGCACGCGGACCGACGCTTCGTTCACGCGATCGCACGCGACAACGCCGATTTCGTCGCGCTCGCCTGCATCACGCTCGAACCGGGGGACGCCGATATTCGCGATGTCGTCGCGACGCTGCGCGCGCGCTGGCCGGCTGCGCTCGATGCGGCTTGCGAAGTGCGCGCGGCGGCGTGACCGCCACCGTCAATCCATTGGTCCGGAGACCGCGATGAACATTCTCGTATTGCACCGCGTGCCCTATCCGCGCATCGACTATGCGCGCGGCATCGATCACGATCGGCATGACGTCACGTATTTCGGCAAGCGCGACATTCTCGACACGATTCCGGCGGAGCTGCGCTGCTCGCGTGTCGAGCGGGCCGGCCTCGCCTCCGCGTTCGATGAGGCGAGTGCGTGGCTCGAAGCCCGTCCGCAACGATTCGACGCCGTGATTTCCTTGTCGGAGTACGAATTGATCGACGCGGCAAAGCTGCGGGCACGATTCGGCATCGCCGGCAAATCGGTCGAAGACGTGATGCTGGTGCGCGATAAGGTGAAAATGAAGGCGGCGGTGCACGACGCCGGTGTGCGCGTGCCGCGCTTCCTGCCGTTGCGCGCATGGATCGACGCGCAGGGGCACACGCCGTGGCACGGCAAGACGGTGCTGAAGCCGCACAGCGGCGCGTCGAGTGCCGACGTCGTCGTGTTCGATACGCCCGCCGCGCTGTTCGATGCGTTGGCGGCGCGTCGCACGGGCGTCGCCGCGCTCGATTCGGACGCGCCGGGTATCGAGGATTTTCAGCTGGAGGAATTCGTCGACGGCCCGATTCTGCATTTCGACGGCATCGTCGCGGACGGCACGCCACGCGCGGTCACTGCGAGCCGCTATGTAGGCACCTGCCTCGGCTATGCGGCGGGCCAGCCGCTCGGCTCGTTCCATTTCGCGCTGAGCGACACGGCCCGGCGCTGGGTCGAGCGCGTGTTGGCCGCGGTGCGCATCGACACGGGCAGCTTCCACCTGGAAGCGATCGAGCAGGATGGCGAACTGGTGTTCCTCGAAGTCGGCAACCGGGTCGGCGGCGCGGACGTGGTCGCGACGTTCGAACTTGCCACCGGCATCCATCTGCCGTCGGTCGAATTGCGGCTGCTGATCGGCGAGCCGGCCAGCCTGCCGGCGCGCACCGCGTTCGCGCAGCAGCTCTGGCATGGCTGGTTCGTGTTTCCGGGCCATCACGTGCACGGCGGCCGCTTCCACGGGTTCTCCGGCATCGAGCCGTTCCGCACGAGCCCCGCGGTACTCGCGTGGGCCGAACTCGAGACGGGTCGCGCATTCGCGTCGAACGTCACGTACTCGGCGCGCGAAACCCCGCTTGCGGGGATTATCGGCACGCCGAGCCCGGACGAGACGCGCGAGTGGATCGAGCGGCTGTTCGCCTCCGCGTCGCTGTGCGTTTCCGTGCCGGCGTCGTCCTGACGCACGGGCCTTTCGACAGGAGCCGAACATGGCACACGTGATCACGGAGAACTGCATCAAATGCCGCTACACCGATTGCGTCGAGGTGTGCCCGGTCGATTGCTTTCACGAAGGCGCGAATTTTCTGGTCATCGACCCGGACGAGTGCATCGATTGCGGCGTGTGCCGTGCCGAATGCCCGGTCGGCGCGATCTTTCCCGCCGACGAAGTGCCGGCGGTGCAGTACGCGTTCGTCGCATTGAACGCGACGCTGTCGAAGACGTGGCCGAGCATCACGCGCAGCCAGCTGCCGCCGGTCGACGCGGCCCGCTGGGCGAATGTCGACGGCAAGATCGCGCTGCTCGAATCCTAGCCGGCGACACGACGATATACCGGCATCGCGGCGGGAGCCGGTCTCGACAATCCCGCTTTGCCATTCACCATTCATGGAGGTTTGTATGGCACTCAATCCGCTGCAACAGTTCTTCTCGAAGGTCGGCGCCGGTGACGTACCGGGCGCGCTCGCAGTGATCGACGACGCGACGGTGTTCGAGCCGCAGGGTCCCGAAAGCCTGCCGATCTACGGGCGCTTCGTCGGCAAGGCCGGTGTCGAACGCCTGCTCGGCACGCTGGTCGAGCAGTTCGAGACCGAGCAGTTCGAGATCCGAAAATGGGCCGAAGCCGACGAATATGTGTTCGCGTACGGCTACATGCAGCATCGCGTGCGCAAGACGGGCCGGACCTTCAAGAGCGAATTCGCGGTCGTTGCACGTATCGAGGGCGACGTGATCCGCCACTATCGGATCTTCGAGGACACGGCTGCCGCCGTCGAAGCGTTCGCCTGATTGTTCGGCCGCATGCGCATACGGCCCGGTGCACCGCACGCCGGGCCGTCGTGCGCTGTGTGCGCCACGACGTTCAGCGAATCTGCGCGAGCCAGCCGTTGTAGTCGGTATCCGTGTGGCGTTGCAGGCGATGCTGCGGGCTTCCTGCGACGACGCGCGTCTCGCTCGGCGCGTGACCGAACTCCAGCTTGAACGCGCGACTGAGCTGCGTGTTGCTGTTGAAGCCGTATCGGTATGCGAGATCGCCGATCCGGTGACGCGGGCTCTCGGGCGACATCAGCGCGCGATGAATCGCGAGCAGGCGGCGTTTGCGGATGTAATTCGCGACCCCGCCATCCTGCTCGAACAATCGGTACAGGCTCGAGCGCGAGATGCCGATTTCCTTGCAGATTCGATCCGGCGACAGGTCCGGTGATTCGAGGTTCTGCCGGATGTATTCCTTGATTTTCACGTACAGGGTAGACAGCAACTCGTTGCGCGCATTCGAGATCTCTTGTGCGGTCGGGCTGAGCATCGCCTTCACCAGGCTCAGCGTCGCCTGCTCGGCATGCAGCGCTTCCGACTGCGACAGCGTGCCGATCTTGTCGAGCAGGCTCCTCAGGTAGCTGTCGAGGAGCTGGCTGATTCCGCCGCTGAAGATGGTGCCGTGGACGCTCGACGGCAGGCTCGGCAGCATGTCGCGCGCGACCAGCAGCGTGACCGCGTCGCCCGCCTGGATTTCACGGTGATAAGGACGCGCCTGGTCGACGACGAGGATATCCCCGGGCTGCACGAACACCGGCCGTCCGTCGATCTCCCCGCGCACGCTTCCCGCGTCCCGCAGGTTGAACGAATAGTTGTCCATCCCGTCCCGCCGAATGAACGCCGCCGAACGGTTGAGCGCGTACGAGAGCGGAACGGCCGGGTTCCCCGGATGATGGTAGGTCCATTTGCCGACCGAGATGTTGCCAAGCGTGTAGCCGATAAACTGGTAGTCGATTATCGGGTCAATCGGCGTGGTTAAAGCGAACTCCGCAATCGAATACTGGGTCTGCCATGCCTCGAGACGTTCGGCAGGTGAATAATCCTGTAGAGAGAAACGGAAAGGCGGATTGGTCGAGCTGCTCATCTTGTGGCCCTCAATATCGTATTTTGGTTTGCTAAATTATAGAGGGGTTTCTTAAGGGAATGGGATGGGCGGAGGGGCACGTTGCTAGATAGATTTTCTTCTATCTATATAAGTTATTTGGAGGTTTGAATTGCGTCTGGATTGAGGGGTTTCTGTAATTTTTGGTGGGACTCAATCGTATGGAATACCTTGTGGGGCGGCCCTGCTCTTCAAGGAGGTCTGATAGTGAAACGATGATTGCAATTTTTTGAAATTTTATCGGGCTATTGGGCGTTGATATTGCTTTCGATTATCTTTCGTCGGACGTGTTGCTCGCTTGTCGAACGCCGCACCTAGATGATTCGGTTCCACGAACCGTTTTCAGCTTTCTCGGGCTCGACGAATGCCCAGATCGCGCGGCAGCAGGTGCAGCGACAGTACATCGCGGAGCCTGCCGAATCGGGGCCTTCGGAAGAGAAATGAGGTTGGGGAATGTCGGAGAGGACGCCGTTTGCGATGGCTGCGTCACGACGGTGGGTGTACTGCTGATACTCATGATGTGACGCGAATGCTTTGGGCTCGCCGACACGGAGACAGTGTATGCACCCCGGAAGCAGACGTGCGATCGCACCGTTGCTTTGCGCTTCACTGCCTCGCCTCAGTTTCAGCCATTCACCGCGGGGGATGTGTGCGTCCACACGCGTTCTTTCGCCGTCAAGCCACACGCGCAACTGATGCAGGTCGATCTCTCGTTCGCGATAGCGGCGGAGCATGTTCTGAATATCGGGGTCCATTGCGGTCATGCAGCTGATTTTCGACGGGTGTCGTCCGGATGGGACTGCGTTGGAGACGGGCTTCCGGTCGTCATAAATACGATGCGTCGCATGTGTGTCAGGAATTGGCTTCCCTGACCTTGCCGCGCTCGGCCGGTGTCACGCCGAGCGCGCTTTGGACGGCCTCGAAGCGCGAGCCGACCTTGAGCTTCTCGAAGATGTTCTTCAGATGCCACTTGATGGTCTCGGGCGCGACCTGCAGCGCCCGCCCGATTTCCTTGTTCGACATGCCGCGGGCAATGTGATTGAGGATCTCGATCTCACGCGCGCTGAGCAGGTTTCGCGCGTCGCGCACGTCGCTGTCGTCCGTCGGTGTGCGACGCGGGTCGAACGCGGCGAGCAGTTGGTCCACGAAGGCCGGTTGAACGCCATCGCGTCCGGACGCTTCGCGGCGCAACTGAGTCAGCAGGCGCAGCATCGGTTCGCCTTCGTCGACGAAACTGCCGATCATGCCGTTCGGCTGCGCATAGCGCAGCGCGTCCGTCAGCGCGGCCGACGCCGCTTCATGCGCGTGTTCCTGCTGGAGCGCGATGGCGTACAGCAGCGACATCCGTGCTTCCAGGTAGGTCATCCCGGCACGGGAGAGCGTGGTCCTCAACTCGCGCAGCCGTTCGGCCGCCCGATCCGGCCGGCCTGTCGCCATGTCGAGCCGTGCCTTGATCTCGCACCAGCTGGCCCAGGTCTCGATGAAACTGCCCATCGGCGTCGGAATCTGCTCGGGCATCAGCGCGTCCAGTGCGCCGGCGGTTTCCCGTGCGCGATCGACCCAGCCCTGCTGCAGGCACAGCCGTACGATTTCCGCGTCACACGATGCACGCATGCGCAACCAGTGTCGGGACGCGGCGATTTCGCTGGCCTGCTGCAGGCACAGCAGCGCGGACGCGATGTCGTCGTTTCGCGCGTGGAGCCGCGCCGCGGTGCGGCAGTAGCTCGACAGGGAGCCGAGCGGGCACGCCTCCGCCGTGATGGCCGAGCGATCGTTGATCAGCTGCCGCGCACGGGGCACGTCATTCTGCTCGTAGCAGAGTGCCGCCAGGTAGCCGGCCGGAACCGCCGCCGCCGCCGAATGGCGGAACACGTTCGCTTCCGCATGCGCGATCGCCCGCTCCATCAGCACCATCGCTTCCGGCAGGCGGCCGCTCACCAGCAGGTTCAGCCCGAACATGCATTCGCGATAGACGTTGGCGTAGATGAAATCGTGATCGTCGGCCGGGACGGCGGCTGCGCCGTGCCTGAGGCGCTCGACCTCGTCGAAGCGGCTGTCGTAGATCAGGCCGAAGATGTGCGCCGTTTCCCCGAGCCGCCTGACCCACGCAGAGGCGGGCAACGACGAGAGGACGACTTCGCGTCCCAATTCGAGTGACCGGTAGCTGTCGTCGTCGAAGCCGGAAATCGCCGCATCCACGGCAATCATCTCGATCGGCAGCGCCGCGTCGGGTTCGCCTTCTGTCCGCGTGCGATCGGCATGATGGCGCGCAAAGTCGGATTGCGCGTGTCGCAGCACCTCGCCGGCCTCCGGCATGCGCATCAGGAACGCGAGCGCCCATGCATTCGCCAGTCGCAAGCGCAGCCGCGACTTCACCAGTTGGCGCGGCAGCTTGCCGATCAGGCTCAGCAGCGTGTTCACGTCGCTGCGATCCATCAACGCGGCCGCGCAGTGCTCGACCCAGACCGCGGCCTGCAGCGTGTCACCGGCGGCGAGCGCGTGACGTACGGCGTCCGGCCATTGCCGCGCATTCGCGAACCACTGGCCGGCGCGTTGGTGAAGCCGCGGCAATTCATCGGCCAGTTGCCGGGCGGCCCGCCGCCTCAGCGCGTCGGACAGCAATGCGTGATAGCGGAACCATTGACGCTCGTCGTCGAGCGCGCGGATGAACAGGTTGTGACGCTCGAGCCAGTCGAGCTTTTCCCAGCTGCGCGCGCCGGCGCCCATGATGGCGTCGCAGAGGTCGGGGCTCAGGTGATCGACGATCGAGGTCCGCAGCAGAAACTGATACATGGGGCGCGGCAGATGCGACAGGACGGCATCGTCGAGATAGGTGTCGATGCCGAATCGATTGCCGGCGAGATCGCGCGCGACCTTGGCGGCGTCCGTTTCTTCCTTCAGCGACAGCGACGCGAGTTGCAGGCCCGTGATCCATCCTTCGGTTGCGTCATTCAGCATCTCGACGGCGCCGCGGTCGAGCGGCGCGGTGCCGGTGCGCGCGAAGAACGCCTGTGCATCGTCGGCGGAGAAGCGCAGATCCGATTCGTCGATCCGCAGAAGCTGGCCCTGCATGCGGAGCTGGGCCAGCGCCAGCCTCGGCTCGCCGCGCGCGCCGAGCAGGACGTGGAAATTCGCCGGCGCGTAGCGCAACAGCCGCGACACCACCGCACATACCGGGGGCGACGTGAGCCGGTCGAAATCGTCGAGGATCAGAAAGACCTGTTTGCCGCACGCGGCGATCTCGTTGAGCAGCACGGAGATGACCGTCTTGCCGGGCGTCATCGGATCGCGGCGCAGCAGCTTTTCAGCCTGCCGACCGACGCCGCCCGTGCCATGGTTCAACGCAGCAACGAGGTAGGCGCCGAGCTGGTCGGGATTGTCGTCGTCATGGTCCAGGCTCAGCCACGCGACGAGCTGATGGCGGGTGCGGAGCACTTCGCACCATTCGGACAGCGTCGTCGTCTTGCCGAACCCGGCCGGCGCGATGACTAGCGTGACCGCGTGTTCGGCCGCCGCAGCGAGCTTCTTCGACAGCGTCCGCCGGGCGACCCGGAACCGGGGCGGGCGCGGTGGCGCCATTTTCGTCTGTATCAGCGAGAGATTCCAGAGAGGCTCATCGGATTCGGACGGCAAGTTCATGGGGGGTAAGTCCGGAATGCACCACATCATGTTAATGATAGTCGCCCCCACGACGATGAGGGTTTTCCCACGGTAGGGGGGTGATCGCGCGGCGCCCCCCCGACGCCAGGCTTCCGCCTCCCCTTTGGCGGGGGGCAAATCCCCCCGGCGTGCTCTTAGTCTTGCACTCAGTTCACGTCGGTCCGGCGCTGCGATGCGGTCGTGATCGTTTCGCATGACGTCGTGAACGACGTGCTTCGTCGAAGCGCGCTCTATCGGAAATTCGTCAAGGAGTCCTGCGTGCCTGCCGCATCGCCGACCGGTCAGACGTCATCGACCTGTACCTGCCTGCTGCGGATCACGCCAGGGCCCGACGAGGTTCGCCGCCTGACGCGCATGGGCAATCGCGCGCGTTGCCGCTGGTCGACGCGATTCGCGTACGCCATTCCCTCCATGAGCCGGGATCGGCCCGCCGCAGCCACACCGTCGGCCCGCGCGGGTCATCGTGAGCCGTGACGGTTCTATCGCCTCGAGGGTGAATGCCGGATGGCGTGCGGCGATGGATTGTCACTCGACATTCAATGCCGTCGATGAAGGCGATGCGTGTCGTCTGTCGCGTCGACGCGCGCTCAGTTTCTACCGGACGCGACGCGACGCGTCCGGATCGGGAAGTCTCCGCGCGGTGCGAGCACAGGCCGTGACGGACAGGTTGTGACGTGTAGCAAAAGCGCTGATCGGCATTCCGCCGTGACGCGACATTGAAAATAACGATCTGGGTTTGGAGGATAGACATGAAATCGACATGGCGTCAGGGAACGCTCGGCCTGGCCATTGCTGCGTCGCTGGGCGCGACGTCCGGCATGGCGCATGCCCAGAGCAGCGTCACGCTCTACGGGGTGCTCGATGCCGCCGTGCTCTACACGAACAAGTCGCTGAATACGAGGACCGGCGCGAACGACGGCCACAAGTTCGCGATGGTCGACGGTGCCGCGGCGGCATCGCGATTCGGCTTGCGGGGCGTGGAGGATCTGGGCGGCGGGATGAAGGCGACGTTCGTCCTCGAGAGCGGCATCGACATCCCGAGCGGCGCGTTGGGCAATTCAAACGGCAACCTGTTCGGCCGTCAGGCGTGGATCGGGTTGAGCGGCGATTTCGGGTCGGTCAAGGCCGGCCTGCAATACTCGCCGTTCGTGTTGTCGATGATCGGAACCGACCCGCGCGACGTGGCCTATTTCGGCAGCGGCGCCGTCATCTATGTCGACAGCGTGCTGGTGACGGGGCTGTTCAACCAGAACGCCGTGTCCTACACGAGCCCGGACATCGCCGGCTTCCAGGGAAGCGCGATGTTCGGACTGGGAGGGAAGGCGGGCGATTTCCAGGCGGGGCGGCAGTATTCGGCCAGCCTCAAATACCAGCGAGGCGGGTTCCTCGTCACGGCAGCGCTGTACAACGGCAACGCGGGCGGCACGCCGGGGACGCCGATTCCGAGCACCGTGCCGTTTACCGGCCGCACCCTCGGCGCGGCATACAGTTTCGGCAACCTGACCGTCAAGGGTTCTTACGCGCTGTTCAAGGTGAGCGGCGGGTTCGACAGCCGCGTGTACGGCGCCGGGGCAAGTTACTTGTTCACGCCCGCGGTCGAAGCCGATGCGGGCGCCTGGCTGACGAGCGACGGCAACGATACCGGCAATCGATCGGTGCTGACCGCGATCGGGTTGAGGTACTTCCTGTCGAAAGCGACGACGGTGTACGGGCAGGTCGGGTTGGTCCACAACCATGGCCTGATGAATACCGGGCTCGCGATCAACGGTGCGCTGTACGAGGGGCGCGGAACGACCGTCGGGACGGTGGTCGGCCTTCGTCATACGTTCTAGGCGGGAGCCTGCGCCGTCGCGGTGCCGACGTGGTGCCCGGCGGCGGCTGCCTGCCTCGTCACACGGGAGCGGGGCGGCCCGTCGAGCGCGCATCAGCTGTTGCTGTACCCGCCGCTGGATGCGTCGATGAGCACGACGTCCTATCGGACGTGCGGGCAGGGCGCCGGCAGCTCGTCAGGTGTTCGACGTGGCCGGCGCGCAGATGCGCGGGGCGTTCCAGCGGTGAGCGCATTGCCGTGCTTGGATGGTCGTATGGTTCAGCGGCCGTGCAAGATCTGGCAGACCGGTGCATTTTCCGTGGTGTCGACGGACTTCCTGTCCGACAGGTCATGCAATCGACGTATTGACGCCCGACAGCAGGTTGACTAGATTCCTCACATGAACGCACTTTTCGTCACGACCACGACTACCACCACGACCGCCAATGGCGGGCCGGGAGGAGGTCGCGCGTCGTAGGTCAGTGTGTCGAACCCACCCCAAGCCCCGCCGGAAACGGACGGGGCTTTTTTCATGTTCCGTCTGGCCGGCATCGAACGTCAGTGGAGAACATGATGGATGATTGCGATCGCCGGGTGGCCGGCGACAGAATCGGCCCGTTTCGCCAGAAGCGCAACCGTCCGGCCGCCTGGCTCACCGGCATCGTGGAAGGCGTGCCGACGTCGACGCGGCTGCTGCTGATGTTCCAGTTCCTCGTGAACCTGTCGGTGTTCGGGTCGCTGCCGTTGCTTGCCGCGTTCCTCGACATGGAGCGCCATCTGGACGCGAGCAGCGTTGCCAGCGTGCTGACGATGAACCTGCTGGCGAGCCGGCTGCTGCCGCTGGTGCTGGGTGCGTCGACGGATCGCTTTAGCAGTCGCGTGCTGACCACGCTCGGCCTGCTTTGCCGTGCGGCGGGGTTCGTCGGATTCGCGTTTGCGCAGTCGCTGCCGGGTCTGTTGATGTGGGCGTGCGTGTCAGGGCTGGGGGCCGCGCTTTACGAAACGACCGCGTATTCGATCTTCGGCTCGCTCGATGGCGCCGTGCGCCCCAAGGTGTTCGCGCTGAACAATCTGGCGCTCAATCTCGGCGCGTTGATCGGCCCGGCGCTGCTGATTGTCGTGCCGAACACGAACGGAGCGCTGCCGTTTCTGGCGAGCGGCGCGGTGTTCGCGGCGCTCGCACTGATTGCGCCGTGGATCGCGGGACGAAGCACGCACAACGCAGTCGCCGCGCACCCGTTGCGCGGCGTGCTGGTCGCGTTCGGCGACAGGCGGTTTCGTCGGCTCTGCTGGGCGCTTGTCCCGTTCTGGACCGTGTACACGCAGATTTACGTATTCATCCCGCTGACCTTTTCGCATGGCGCGCACGGCTATAACGGCGTGAGACCGTTCTACATCACGAATGCGCTGATCGGAATCGCCACTGCGTGGCTCGGCATGGGCTGGTTTCAGCGCACGAACTGGCGATCGATGATGGTGATCGGGCATGTCGCGTTGTGCGGCTGCTTTGCGGTTGCGGCACTGCTGTTCGCCCGCGATCGGGGCGCGGATGCGTCGCTCGCGATCCTGGTCGTGATCGCGATCGTCTTCACGTTCGGCGAAAGCCTGATTCTTCCCGCATCGAATATCGCGCTCGCCGACCTGACGACGGACGGCAATGCCGGCAGCTATTTCGGCGCGTCGGCGATTTCGTGGGCGATCGGCGGGATGCTCGGCAACTTCATCGGCAGCATCGCCGCAGGCTGGACGACGCTCGCGCCGGGATGGATCCTGTTTATGGGAATCGCGCTGACCGGTCTGCTCGCATTCTGCCGGCAGCGGCCGGAATAGCCAGGGCTACCTGCGCCGCTGAACCCGCGCCTTCGCACACTTGAACCAGAGCCGCATCGCACCGACTCCGCCGGCGACCGCAATCCGCGGCAACAGGAACCGATCGTCGTACACGTCGGCGCAGCCGCGCCGGGTCGTCGTCGCGTTGTGGTAACCCGCGGCGGCGACCTGGTCGCGCACGCGCGGGTCCAGATCGCCGTACGGGTAGCAGAACGATTCGACGGGCTGGCCGCTCAACGCTTCGAGCCGCTGCTTCGATTCGACGATCTGAACCTCCGACACGTGCGCCGGCACGTGCGACAGCGCGACGTGATCGAGTGTATGCGAGCCGATTTCATGGCCGTGATCGCGCCATGCGAGCATGTCCGCGTACGTCATCAGCGGGGAGCGTGCGGTATCGGCGGCCGCATCCCAGTCGTTCTCGCCGCCGAACCGGCCGGCGACGAAGTAGCAGGTCGCGGTGAAGCCGAGCGCGTCGAGCACGGGCATCGCATGCGTCCGCACGTTGAGAAAGCCGTCGTCGAACGTAATGCCGAAGACCTTCCCGCTGCGCTCGCCGCGCAGGTACGGCTGCAGTTCGCGCACGCTCAGGCCGCGGTAGCCGAGCCGCTTGAACAGCGTCATCTGGCGGCGGAACGCATCGGGCGCGACGCTCAGGCTGCGCAGCCGGTCGGGCGGTGGCGGCGGCGTGCGGACCTGGTGATACATCAGGATCGGGTAGCGCGTGGCTGGCAGCAGCATGAGCGGGTCGCGAGAACGGGGAATTACGCGGCCTTGCGGAAAATCCGCAGGGTCTTGAAGTCGCCGATTTCGACGAAATCGGCATTCGCCGCCCATTGCTCGATGATCGGCTCGGCCTTCCGGTATGCCGACGAGCCCTTGTAGAACAGCAGGTGGCCGTTGCGCGCGGTATGGCGGGCGAACAGGTCGAGCACGTCGGCGTCGGTCTTCGCACCGTAGCGGCTGTTCGTCTCGTCGCGGAATTCGCACAGATGGAACAGCGTGACGACGTCGAACGCCGGCAACAGGTCCGAGTTGCTCGTATAGATGTCGCCGAAATAGGCCAGATAGGTCTTGCTCACCTCCGGTTGCCGCGTGACGAGATCGACGTACGACTTGTATTCCTTCGGCGATGCCGTCACGCCGAAGACCGTGTTGTTCAGGTGCGGCCGCGCGCATTCCACGCCGACATGATGATGGCCGCCGGTGCCGAAGTGATAGATGCGGATGCCTTTGAGGCGCGCGGCTTCCAGCCATTCGACGAAGTGCACGTCACACGGGCACTCCTGCGTGCGCAGGTCCCAATACTTCTTCCAGATATTCATTGCCATTAAACGGACCTCATGGATGTCACCCGACGATACGGGTTGTGGCGAATCGATTTCTGATAGACGGACAGCGTCGCGTCGATGAATCGTTCGAACGAGAATTCACGCTTGCCCTTCAGCCGCGCGCTGCGCCCCATCGCGCGCACGCACCCGGGCTCGCGCATGATCGCGCGCAGGATTGCCTCGATCGCTGCGGGTTCGCGCGGCGGGACGACCCAGCCGTCCACGCCCGGTTCGACGTTCTCGGGCAGCCCGCCCACGCGCGTCACGATCGCGGGGCAGCCGAGCGACATCGCTTCGCGGCACGCATACGACAGGCTCTCGTGGTACGACAGCACGAACGACACGTCGATGATCGAGAACGGTGTCCGCACGTCGTCGAGCCGGCCGGTGAAAACGGTGCGCGCGGCCATGCGGTGCAGCGCGATCTGCTCGCGTTGCTCGGCGGTCGGCTCCGCGCCGACCAGCAGCACGCGAAACCGCTCGCGCTCGTGTTCGGGCAGGCGGCCCAGCGCCGCGATCAGGTCCATCCAGCCTTTTTCCGGCGCGGTGCCGGCACTGCTGCCCAGCACGATCGCGTCCGCACCGGACGGCCCGAACAACGCGATCTTGCGGCGGCGGATTTCATCGCTCGCGAGTCGTTCCGCGGCCTGCCCGCGCACGCCGTGCTTGACGACCGTGACGTTCCCGTACGGCGACCGGAGCGCGAGCATGCCCGCCACGTAGTCGCTGACCGCGATGGTGTGGTCGGTGGCGAGGCGTGCGCGCAGCAGGTTGCCGAAGCTGTCGGCGCGGTAGGTGTTGTGCTTGGTGAGCACGACCGCGGGCCGATACCGGCAGCCGAGCAGCGCGAGCATCACCTGCCGGTGATCGGCGGACCCGTTCACATGGATGACGTCGAAGCGCTCGGCGACGATCAGCTGGCGCAGCCGGAGGATTTCCTGGCACAGCCGGTTCCAGCGCGGCTTGAATTCCATGTCGAAGATGGCCACGTCGGGACTGTCCTTCAACAGTCGCGACAGGCGGCTGCCTTCCGGTGACGCGACGGTCACGCGATGGTGCCGGCTCATCGCGGCGGCAAGATCACGGACGTAGGTGTCCTGGCCGCCGCCGTAGTCGCCGTGGAAGTTGGTATACAGAATGTTCATCACGATGCCGCCTTTCCTCGATCATTCATTGAGCAGGACTACTGAGAAAACGAGCGCGTCCGCCTGTGGAAAGCAATGACTCGAACCGGGTCCCGCGTTGTCAATGCGTGATCGCGCATCGACGCCCGGGCGGGGCGCCACCGCGAATCGTTTCCAAATATTACAGAAGCATTACGTACCGTAGTGTCAAGGTCTGCGCATCTTTGTGAACAAGTGTCACGATCGTTCATCGTGTCGTCACGCGGTGCGATGCCGCCGGGGAGGAGGGGGGGAGTTTGGCGATACGGTTCCTGTCGCCGGCGCGTGAACCGTGGCGAGCCTGCGCGATGGGAGACGCGGCCCGATTACCCCGCCGACCGGGCAGGAACCAGGCAGGAAGCGGGCTGGATCGCGACAAAACCTGACTTTTCGACGGCATCCGGACGCAGATCAACCCGTTCGACTTTCAGATTTGAAAGCCGGACGGCCATTTGCGTTAGAATGCCCCCCCTGTCCGCCATGGCGACTGCCAAAGGCGGACGCGTCGCACCCAGAGAGACGTGGGTTTCGATTTGTAGCCGGGCGCGAAAGATGTGCCAGCCGTTAGCAACATACGATTTGTGATTTGGATTACTAATGAAGAAGAAGCACAACATCACCAAGTACATCGTTGTCGCGATGATTCTTGGTATCGCAGTGGGTTACGCCTGTCATAGCGCGTTTCCCGACCCGAACATGGCGAAGGAGGTCGCCGGCTACGTGTCGTTGCTGTCCGACGTATTCCTGCGCCTGATCAAGATGATCATCGCGCCGCTGGTATTCGCGACGCTGACCGTCGGCATTGCGCAGATGGGCGACGGCAGTGCCGTGGGTCGCGTCGGCGTCAAGGCGTTCGGCTGGTTTTTCATCGCGTCGTTCACGTCGTTGCTGCTCGGCCTGCTGACCGCAACGATCCTGCAACCGGGCAGCCATCTGAGCCTGCCGCTGCCGGCGTCCGATGCATCCCTCGGCCTGAAGACGGGCGCCTTCACGCTGAAGGACTTCGTGGTCCACCTGGTGCCGAAGTCGATCGCGGAAGCGATGGCGAACAACGAAATCCTGCAGATCGTCGTGTTCTCGATCTTCTTCGGCACGGCGCTGTCCGCGCTCGGCGAGTCGGGCAAGCGCCTGACCGGCGTGATCGACGATCTCGCGCAGGTGATGCTGAAGGTGACGGGCGCGGTGATGTGGTTCGCGCCGGTCGCGGTGTTCGCGGCGCTCGCGTCGACGATTACCACCCAGGGGCTCGGCATCCTGCTCACGTTTGCGAAGTTCATGGCGAGCTTCTATCTGGCACTGGCGCTGCTGTGGGGCGTGCTGACGCTCGCCGGCGTGACGTTCCTCGGCAAGCGTGCGTTCACGCTGATCCGGCTGATCCGCGAGCCGTTCCTGCTGTCGTTCGCGACGGCGAGCTCCGAAGCCGCGTATCCGAAGTTGCTGGACGCGCTCGACCGTTTCGGCGTGAACCGCAAGATCTCGAGCTTCGTGCTGCCGATCGGCTATTCGTTCAACCTCGACGGCTCGATGATGTACTGCACGTTCGCGGTGCTGTTCATCGCGCAGGTGTACGGCATTCATCTGCCGCTGGGCACGCAGATCACGATGCTGCTGATGCTGATGGTCACGTCGAAGGGGATGGCGGGCGTGCCGCGCGCGTCGCTGGTCGTGATCGCGGCGACGCTCAACCAGTTCAACATGCCCGAAGCCGGGTTGCTGCTGATCATGGGCGTCGACATGTTCCTCGACATGGGGCGCTCGGCCACTAACGCCGTCGGCAACTCGATCGCGGCGGCCGTGGTCGCGAAGTGGGAAGGGCAGCTCGACGACCCGCGCGACGACAACGATCCGGACAATGGCCGTGCGATGAAGGTGAAGGTGCCGGAGACCTCGGCATCGGCATGATGTGCAGCAGTGCGGCAGCGCAGCGATAGGGGTGCGCTGCCTGCTTTCCGGTAGTGGATAATCGCCGGCCTGGATTCGAAACGGATTCAGGCCGGCGATTTGTTTTGGGACGATGATGCCGTCTTGAATGCGGTCGTTTTCCCTGATTCCCTGATTGATACTTGGCGCTCGCCGTTTCAATCCGCCGTCGTTGAATACACGGCGATATTCCCGCAGGCACGCGCAAGCCTGATTTTCCCGATCCCCGATTCGACGTGTAAGTGACCATTCACTGTCGCGCAGTCGCGCTCGCCGTCGGCGCGCTTGGGTGTCACGGGCAATGCCATCGGAGCCGAACCCGTGAAAAGCACAACGACGCGAGCGCTTCGCAATTTTTTTCGATTTATATAACGCTATTCTCGCGCTGCGCATTATCGAACGCATGCTGCACGTAATACCGACTGCGCCGGATGATTCAGGGGAAGAATTTACGCATTACGGTTTTCAAACCATCCGGCCTGCCCTTCATGTGAATGTTCCACCATTCAGGAGCGCATCCGTCATGGTCGCCAGACAACGATTTCAGGCTGCGCTTCTCGCCGCAGCGATCGCCGCGATGACCCCCGCCGTTCACGCAGGCAACACCACCGACTGGCTGGCGAATACGTACGGCACGCTCGCGGCCCACGTCGGCAACGTCGCGCGCGCGATGTGGGTCGCGCCCGAAGGCGTGATCTATACGGCGTCGATGTGGGACGAATACGAAGGCGGTGTCGCGATCTACCAGAACGGCAAGAGCATCGGCTCGATCGGCACGCACTCGGAGTTCCAGGGCAGCGCGATCACCGGTAACGCGACGTCGCTGTTCGTCGCGCTGCAGTCCGGCAAGACGTACGGCAGCGGCGCGGTGGGGCGCTACAACCGCGCGACGAAGTATCGCGACCGCGTCATCCAGGTCAGCGCGGCGACCAACCAGCCGCGCATCGACGTCGTCACCGGGCTCGCAACGGCCGGCTCGCTGCTCTTTGCGAGCGACTTCTACGGCAATCGCGTGCGCGTATTCACCACCGACGGCGTGTGGCAGCGGGACATCAGCGTATCGGCGCCGGGCGCGCTCGCGGTGGACGGCGCGGGCAACGTGTGGGTCGCGCAGAAGAGCGCGGGCGCGATCGCCGGCTTCAGCCCGGCCGGTGCGCTGCTGAACACGATCCGGATGCCGGCCGGGTCACAGCCGTCGGCGCTGGTTTTCGATGCGGCGGCCGGCCAGTTGCTGGTGGGCGACGAAGGCCCCGACCAGAACATCAAGCGCTATACGGTGTCGGGCCCGCCCGCGCTGGCCGGCACGTTCGGCGTGCGCGGCGGCTATCTCGACACGACGACGGGCATCAAGGGGCAGGTCGGTGCGCAGCGCTTCACGCGCATCGTCGGGCTCGGCAAGGACACCGGCGGCAATCTCTACGTGCTCAACAATCCATGGGGCGGCAGCTGGGACCTCGGCCGCAACGGCGCGACCGATATTCATGCATACAGCAGCACCGGCAGCCTGCGGTGGACGCTGCAGTCGCTGAACTTCGAAGGGATCGCCGCGCCGGACCCGGTTACGGACGGCGCGCTGTTCTACGGCGGCACGCATGTGTACAGCGGCAGCGCGGGCGGCAAGTTCGTCGCGAACACGGTCGATCCGTTCACGTATCCGGCCGATCCGCGCATCAACATGAGCGACACGCAGCGCGACGAGCATTTCGGGCTGCTCACGTCGGTCGGCGCGAACCGGATCCTCGTCGCGGCCGGCCAGAATCCGCCAGTCTTCTACTTCTTCCACTTCAACGCGGCGAACGGCTACATCGCGATTCCGGACGGCTCGATCCCGGGCCCCGCGTTCAACACGACGCGGCGCGTGACGAGCGGCTTCAGCATCGACAGCAAGGGTGATGTGTGGGCCGGCCTCGACAAGACCGGCGCGATTACCCACTACCCGCTGACCGGTTTCGACGCGAGCGGCAAGCCGTCGTGGGGGCCGGGCGTCGCGACCCGCGTGCCCGACAGCATCCAGCCGCTCACGCGCATCGTCTATCTCGCGGACAGTGACACGATGGTGCTCGCGCAAGGCGCCATCGGAAGCAACGACTGGACGTCGATCGGCACGCGCATCGAGGTGTATCACGGCTGGAGCGCGGGCAACACGATGAAGCCGGACCCGGTGATCACGCTGCCGCACAGCGGCGCGAAATCGATCGACGCGGTGGGCAACCATCTGTTCGTCGGCTACTGGTTCAGCAGCAGCGGGCCGCTGTGGCCGAACGTCGACGCGTTCAACCTCACCACCGGCAATCTCGATACCACACTGGTCAACGCGAGCCCCGCGACCGTGGATACCAGCAGCGCGATCGATGCGATGTACAGCATCCGCGCATACCGCCGATCGAACGGCGAGTACGTGGTGATGAAGAACAACGTGAAGGGCAACAGCATCACCGTGTACCGATGGACGCCCTGACGTTGATGAGGCACGCGCGGCCGCCTCGACCACGGTCGGCGGCCGGGCTCGCGACGCCATGACGTGATTCATCGCGGTTTCGCGGGATTTCCATGCCGCTTCCACAGAATTTCCACATCGCGCGTTCGTAATGACCGGCGTGCGCAACGCGCGCCTCACCGCCCGCCGGGCGGCTGTCCCCGAGCACACGACGCGGAAAACCGCTTCCGGGCACAATGACAGCGGCACCGGCAGGCACTGCGCGTGCTCATGACGATGAACCGAATCGACTGACTTGTTGCGCCGGCGCATTGCAGTGCCGGGGCATGTGCGCGGCTTCCCCTGCCGCGTTTTTTGAGCCGAAGTGACGAAAAGATGAAGACGAAACCCACACCGAACCGCCTGTTGCTGATTGCTGCGCTGGCCGGCGCACTGAGCGGTACTGTCCATGCAGAGACGGCGGCGGCGACGGCAACCGTTGCGACGGTCAACGGCACGCCGATCACGCAGGCCGACGTCGATACGCTGCTGCGCGCGTCCGGGCAACCCGACTCGCCGCAGATCCGCCAGGCGATCAAGAATCAGCTGATCACGCGCGTGCTGGTTCAGCAGGCCGCCGAGAAGGCGAACTATGCCGACAAGCCCGAGGTCAAGGCGGCGGTGCAGCAGGCGAAAACGAATGCCGAAGTGCAGCTTTACCTGCGCGACAACGTGAAGCCCGAGCCGGTGACCGAAGAACAGGTCAAGGCGCGCTACGACGAACTCGTGGCCGCGCTCGGCAAGAACGAGTACAAGCCGCGCCTGATCATCGTCAAGGATCCGGTGACGGCCGCGACGGTGCTCAGCGAGCTGAAGGCGGGCAAGTCGTTCGAAGGGCTGGCGCGTCAGTACAGCATGGCGCCGAGCCGCGATACCGGCGGCGAGTTGCCGTGGGTGAGCTTCCACACGCCGGCGACGGAAGGCAAGACGTCCGGCCTGCCGCTGCCGGTCGCGCAGGCGCTCGAGAAACTGAAGGTCGGCGCCACGACGGGCGATTCGATTCCGGTCGATGGCGTGCGGGCGATCGTGAAGCTGGATGCGAAGCGGCCGACGCAGGTGCCGGGTTTCGCGACCGCGAAGCCGGGGCTTCAGCAGCAACTGCAGGCGGCTGCGGTGGAGAAGGCGAGTGAGCAGATGATCGGCAACCTGCTGAAGGACGCGAAGATCACGCAGTAATGCGGTGGTGTCGGAACGCCGGACGTCACGCGCGCCAGATCATGCTCGCGCTCGTTTCGGTTTCTGATTCGCTGCGGAAGCCGAGCCGTTCGTAGAGCCGCCGCGCCGGGTTGCCGTGCAGCACGCTGAGCGACACCGGCACGTGCGCGCGTGCCGCGTCGCTCAGGAGTGCGCTCAGCACGGCTTCGCCGATGCCCCGGCCCTGATGCGCGGGGAGGATCTGGATCTGGTGCACGTGCCACTCGTCGGTGGCGCGTGTGACCTTCAGCAAGCCGATGGCTTCATCGCCTTCGCAGACGATCATCGCATCGTCGAAGTGCGCGCGGATGCGCCGGTCGTGCGCGTCGTCGTCGGACGGCATGCCAGCGCGTTGCAGGTGCTCCGTCATCGTGAGCTTGCGAAGCGTCAGCAGGAACGGCAGGTCGGCGGCAGACGCCGGGCGCAGGCGGATTGCGTGTGTCATCGGGCGGACTCGTTCGTTCGGGAAGGCGGGAGCGTCGACGGGAAGGTCGACCCCCGCAGCGAATCATTCCCGATGGCGGGCAGCCGGTCAAAGGGCGCAGCGCCGAATCCGGCGCGCCTCCGTGGCCGATCATGCGGCGCGCCGGCCGGACACCTTCTGCGCATCCGCAAGATTGGCGATCAGCGTGTCGACCACGACGCGTTTCAAGCTCGCGAGCGCGGAAGGCGTATCGCCTCCACCCGCATGGAGGCACACGTCGACTGACGGCAGCGGGGGCAGGCCGTCGCGCTCGCCAAGCTGCCGCAGTGCTGACGGCACACCCACCATCGTTCTCGCCGTGATGCCCAATCCGCCCGCGACGCCGGCCCACAAACTTTGCAGGCTGCCGGTCGTGTAAGCGAGCCGCCACGGGATGCCGGCCTTGTCGAGCGCATCGGTGCCGGCCTTGCGGAACAGGCACGGTGGCTTGTACAGCGCGAGATCCAGCGGCGTGCCCGCGCGCGGATGCACGTCGATGCCTTGCGGCCCGATCCACGCCATCGGCAGCGTGACCAGGTGTTCGGCGTCGGCACGATGCCCGCGGCCCATCGCGAGCACGACGTCGAGTTCGCCGCCATCGAGCCGGTCGAGTAGCGCGCCGTTGCCGTCGACGACGATGTCGACGCGCACGCCCGGGTGCGTGCGCTTGAACTGGCCGAGCGCGACGGGTAGCCACGATTCGGCGAAGTCGCCCGGTAGCCCGAATCGCACGGCCCCCTCGATCGCCGCGCCGCGGATCGCGCCGACCGCCTCGTCGTTCAGTTCGAGAATGCGCCGCGCATAGGACAGCATCAGTTCGCCGGCCTCGGTCGGCACGAGGCCGCGCCCCTGGCGGCGAAACAACGGCTGGCCGATCTGCGTTTCGAGCTTGCGCATCTGCTGGCTGACCGCCGACTGCGAGCGGCCGATCCGGTCGGCGGCGCGGTTGAGGCTGCCGAGCCGATCCGCGGCGATCAGCGTGCGCAGCGCATCCATGTCGAGATTCGGGAGCGTCATGATTCGGTTTTTCTTATAAATAGATTTCGAATTATCGTATTTATTGCACATTCCCGTCGCTACCATCAAGTGAACCGGTCGCTTCGGTTCACGGGGATGCGCGCGATATACGGCTGCGGATGTCCGTGAGGTTGCTTCCCTTCTTTTTGACGAGGACAGTTAATGAACATCCGCTCGATATTCCGCCAAGGCTTTCCCGGCATGCTGCTGGCCGCATCGATGATTCCCGGCGGCGCATCGGCTGCGCCTTCGCTCGCGGGGACGTGGACACTGGTCGCGGCGGACGTACAGCATCCCGACGGCACGATCGGCCGCGACTATGGTGCCGATCCGAAGGGGCTGCTGCTGATCGACGTGCACGGGAACTACTCGCTGCAGATCTTCAGGTCGGAGCGCCCGCGCTTCGTGTCGAACGACAAGGCGACCGGCACGCCGGACGAGTTCCGGGAAGCCGTGCTCGGGTCGAGCACCCACTACGGCAAGCTGACCATCGATCCCGCGAAACACAAGCTCGCGTTTCACATCATCGATTCGTCGTACCCGAACTGGATCGGGCAAACGCAGACGCGAAGCTACCAATTGAAGGATGGTGAGCTGAGCTATCGCGTGCCGCCGCGTGCGAACGGCGACATACCGATCTCGGTGTGGCGGCGAGTGGATTGAGGCGGGAGGGTGTCAAAGCCCCGGCAACTGAATCTGCAGGCCGGCCGGGCGATGTTCGAGGACATCCGTCACTTCGTATTCGGTTTTTGCTCCGTCCGAGGTTTGCCACTGCTGCATGCGGACTTTGCACACAAGCACGTCACCCTTGCTAAAGCTGATCTGACTGTTGTTCACGCGCGACAGGAAGCCGGCATCCGAGATCGCCGCGTGAATCGTCGACGTGCCGTCGTACAGCCGCCACTTGTTGTCGTCCTTGAATGCGAGCGACACGATCGAGAACGCCATCTTGCAATGCTCGTCGAGGATGAGCGCGTCGGCGGGTTCGGGCGCGTGAAACCACGCGATTTCGCTCCGGTCGACCGTTTCGAATATTTCCGTATCGGTGCCGACCGCAAACACCACGATGCCTTCGCGCGCGAGCGGTGCAAGCACTTGCTCGGTAGCGTGGCGCACGCCGACGTCGCGCAGCAGGGTGAGGACGGGCAGATCGATTTCGAGGGTGTCGCCTTCGACGTGCAGGATGGCGGTGTGGTCCTGCATTTGCACCTGCAGGATCTCGCGCCCGCGCAGCCATTTGAGGACGGCGAAGAGCCCCTTTCCCGCCTTCGGCGCGGCGATGCCGAGCGCGGTCAGGATCGTGACCGCATTGGCGAGCGCCGTGCCTTCGTTGCCGCTCAGCATGTCGCGCATGCGGCCGAGCAGTGACGTCGCGAGCGTGAAGTCGATGCCGAAACTGCCGGTCTTGAAGCTGCCGCGCACGTTCACCTGCGGCCGCACCTGATTGCCGCACAGCGCGCGGGTCGATGCGTCGAGCAGATCCCCGATGGCAAGCAGCGCGGGCGCGAGTTCGCGCACGTCCATTTCCGACGATTCGAGCGCGGGCCCGTCGTATGTGGCGCGAAAGCGGCTCATGGCGCAGAGGGGGCCGGGATCGGCCGGGCCGGTACGGTTTTCATGGCGTATGGTCATGCGGAAAGTAGGCGGATGACGTGGACGATACCGGAAGCGCATGCTTTCGGATGTCTTTCATGCTAGATGCGATCCACCGGCCGCGGGCGATTTTGGCCGTCCGGCCAAGACGACGTTCTGACGTGTCTCGACCGTACCCGGCGCACACCGAACTTTTTCGATCCTTGCCCGGTCACAACCGCCAGCGCTCGGGCGCGCCGGCGCCCCGCACGCGCTTCCGGCCCCGGTATTCCCCGGCCTGCCCCGCCCGCATATCATTCGCACATCGCGCACCTGCCGACCGCAGGCGCAGCACACAGGGATTCTCGATGGACACCAAACGATCGCGGCCTGGCCTCGTCGCCGCGCTGCTCTGGGCGGCGCTGTATCTCGCGACCGGCTACATCTCTCACCAGTTCAACGGCCCCGTCCGGCTGACGGGCTATATCTGGCTGCCGGCCGGCGTGACGGTCGGCGCGTTCATGCTGCGGCCGATGCGTGAATGGCTGACGCTGGCCGGCGCGTTCCTGGTCGGGCAACTCGCGCTGAGCGGCATCGAACACGGCAACCTGGTCAATGCAGTGCTGTTCACCGTCGACGAGGTCGGCGCGGCCGCGCTCGCGGTGTGGCTCGTCCAGCGCGTGCGCTTCTCGCTCCAAGGGCTGTATTTCCTGCGCTCGGTGATCCTCGCCGGCCTGATCGCCGGCGTGGTCGGCGCGATCGGCGGCGCGGCCTGGTACACGGTGGTCATGGGCGCGCCGTTCTTCGACGTGTGGTCGGTGTGGGCCGCGTCCGATTTCGTCGGCGTGCTGCTGGTCACGCCGGTGCTCGCGTCATGGTCGCGCTTTCGCGCGCATCGCTCGGGCGATCACGAGCGCTTCGACCTCGTGCTCGGCATGGTCTCGTTCGTGCTGGTCGTGGGCGTCGCGCTCGTGATCTTCGACGGCGACACGTCGCAGAAATTCGGCACCGGCGCGGGCTTCGCGCTGACGTATATCCCGTTGTTCCTCACCGTCGCGGTGACGCTGCTGCTCGGCGGCCGCGCGGGCTCGTCGTCGGTGCTGGTACTTGCGCTGATCGTGATCGCGCAGACCGCGCAGGGCGACGGCCCGTTCGCGGCGTTTCACGAGCACTACGGCAGTGCGCTGCTCGAGGCGCAGCTTTATCTCGCGGTCGCGTCGCTGCTGGTGCTGGCGGTGAGCACGCTGAAGACGACCCGCGAACGCGTGCACGAACATGCGGCAGTCCTGCAGAACAACATGGAGCTCGCGCTCGCGAGCGCCGGCCAGATCGCGTACGTGCTCGATCCGGAATCGGGGCGGATCGAATGGAGCGGCGACGTAGAGCGTGTGTTCGGCGTCGGCGTCGATGCTGCACAGATCGCGAGCGTGCCGCTCGTGCTCGAACGCGTGCAGCCGGGCGACCGCGATGCGCTGCGCGACTACTGGGATGCGGAAATCGCGGGCGAGGATCGTGCGTCGCTGTCGCTGCGCATCGTGCAGCGCGACGGCGGCACGCAGACGGTCACCGATCACGGTGCGCCGCTGCTCGATTCGAATGTCGACGTGACGGTGGTGGCGGGTGTCTGGCAACTCGAGCGCGTGTGGCCGGCGGCGGACGAATGAGCGGACGCACGTCATGACGGGCCGCACGGGCGTCCTGCTGATCCACGGGCTCGGCGGCACGCAATACGATCTCGGTTCGCTGCACAAGGCGATGCGGCGCGCGGGCGCCGATACGCACATGATCACGCTGCCGGGGCACGGCACGCGCCCCGAGGATCTGGTCGGCGTGCGCGCGGAGGCGTGGCTCGACGCGGTGACCGAGCAGTATCGCGCGCTGGAACACGAGTACGACGCGCTGCATGTCGCGGGCATGTGCATGGGTGCGCTGGTCGCGCTGCTGCTGTGCCATCGCGTGCAGCACGCGCGCGGCCGGCTCGCGTTGCTGGCCACGCCGGTGTTCATCGACGGCTGGTCGACGCCGTGGTACCGCGCGCTGCGGCACGTGCTGTACCGCGTGCCGGGTGTGGCGGAGCGGATGCGTGTGGAGGAAGGCGATCCGTTCGGCATCAAGAACGCGACGATCCGCGCGATCGTGAAGAAGAAGTTCGAGCGCGAGGACAATTTCCACTATGCGTGGGTGCCGCTCGCGTGCGTGCGGCAGGTCGACCGGATGCGCGACTGGGCGCTGGAGGCCGCGGCCGGCACGCCGTGCCCGACGCTCGTGCTGCATGCGCGCGAGGATGAGCTGACGAGCCTGCGCTCGGCCGATTTCCTGCTGGAAAAGATGCCCGACGCGCGCGGGATCGTGCTGGAGAACAGCTACCACATGATCTGTGCGGACAACGATCGCGACGATGTCGCGCGCCACGTGCTCGACTTCTTCGGGTTCGATCCGGTGCATGCGGTCAGCCCGGCGATGGCGCGCCGGATGGGACGGCTGGAATCCTGACGGCGACCTGCCCGGCCCGGGATGCCTTATATCCGCTGCCCCCGGTCCGCATCGGGTAACGCATGCGTACCGGGGCTTGGCGAATTCATGCCGTTTCCGTCGCGCGTCGCGCCAGCAAGTTCGATGTGGCCAACTGGGCGCGTACCGCATCGATGGCTGCGTCGCTCGGCGCAATGCCTTCGAGGTAGATGAAATCGACCGTCGACAGGCCGATGACGGCCAGCACCTGCTTCAGGTACGGGGTCAGGAAATCGGGCTGGCGTGCCGCTGCGCCGGTGCAGATGCCGCCTGAGCGTACCAGCACGAGCACGGGTCGATCGGCGAGCAGGCCGAACTTGCCTTCCGGCGTGGCCGTGAACGTGCGGCCGATACGCAGCACTAAATCGATCCACAACTTCAGTGCGGCAGGTACCGTGAAGTTGTGCATCGGTGTGCTGATCAACACGCCGTCGCTGTGTTCGACTTCCGCGATCAGTTGTTCGGAGTACGCCAGTGCGGGATCGGCATCCGGCTGCCTCGCGACCACCGCATGCGCATAATCGGCCGATAGCGAAGGCAATCCGGGTTGACCGAGGCTGCGCGACACGACCCGCGCGTCGGGGCGGGCCGACCGCCAGTGCGCGATGGCTTCGTGCGCAATGCGTGCGCCCAGCGAATGACTGCCATGCGGACTGGCAGCGACAAAAAGAAGGTTGTTCATCAGAGCGCCTGTAGAGACTGACTGAAATGCATGCCGCGGGACAGCAGCCCCTGGCGGAAATAGAAACGCTGCGCGAGCGCGTTGGAGAGCCCGGTATCGAGTACCAGATGCAGGCAGCCGTGTTGCCGCGCGTCGTCGCGCACCGCATCGAGCAGCCGCTCGCCCAGCCGTTGACCGCGCGCGTGTTCGGTCGCGACCAGATCGTCGACATAGACGAAGCGCCCGTACAGCGTGTTTTCGAGGTGACGGTATCCCGCCAGCGCGACGACCGCGCCGTCCGGGCTGCCGTGCCGTGCGGTCAGTAGCACATAGCCTTGTTCGGCCTGGCGGCGCATCTGCCGCACGAACACATCGGCATCGGTCAGGTGCGGGCGCAGCTCACGCATCACGTCGAACGTCGACCGGTAATCCGCGTCCGTCACGGCGCGTTTCAAATGGATCTCTGACATTACGATTGCTCCACGGTAACGTCGTTACTGTACGAATCGGATGGCGTATCCTGAAGGTCCAAAAAGTGTCTATTTGACTGGGACATGAAATTCGACGATCTGATGCCGGACCGTCATCTCGACATGCCGGTCTATCGGCAACTGGTCCGGCGCTTCCGCGATGCGATCGAGACGGGCAAGCTTGCGCCGGGCAAGCGCGTGCCGTCGGTACGGAGCCTGGCCAGCGAACTCAATCTGGCACGCGGCACCGTCGAAGCGGCCTATCAGATCCTCATCGGCGAGGGGTACCTGGTCGCACGCGGGCCGGCCGGCACCGTCGTGTCGCCCCAACTGCCGGATGGCCGGCAGCCGCGCGCCGCGGCGCCCAGGCCGGACGAACCGCCGCGCGGCGATTCGACGGCGAGCGGGCCGAAGCCGTTCCAGATGGGCATTCCCGCGCTCGATGCGTTTCCGCGCATGCCGTGGATACGGCTCACCGGGCGTCATGTGCGGGCGATGGCGACCCCGTCGCTGGACTACGCGCCGCCTCAAGGGCATGACGGGCTGAGGCGCGCGCTGTCCGCCTATCTCGGCGTGTCGCGCGGCATCGACTGTTCGGCCGGGCAGATCTTCACCACTGCGGGGTATCGCGGTGCGCTGGACCTGATCTGCCGGACCTTGCTGCGTCCCGGCGACACCGGCTGGTTCGAGGATCCCGGTTATATCCACGCCCGCCACCTGCTCGAGCACGCGGGGATGCGGCTCGTGTCCGTGCCGGTCGACGACGACGGCCTGTGCGTGGAAGCGGGGCAGCGCCGGGCGGCCGATGCACGTTTTGCCGTGGTGACGCCGACCCATCAAAGCCCGCTCGGTGTCGCGCTGTCGCTGCCGAGACGCCTGGCCTTGCTCGATTGGGCTCATCAGCAGCGGGCCTGGATCGTCGAGGACGATTACGACAGTGAGTTCCGTTACCACGGCCGCCCGCTGCCCGCGCTCAAGAGCCTGGATCGCCACCACCGCGTGCTTTACACCGGATCGTTCAGCAAGGTGCTGTATCCGGGGTTGCGGCTGGGGTATCTCGTCGTTCCGGAGGAGCAGATCGCGGCCTTTCGCGACACCGCCGGCTGGCTCGGCGGCAGCGGCCAGATGCTGATGCAATCCGTCGTCGCCGACTTCATGGAGCAAGGGCACTTCGCGCGTCACCTGAAGAAAATGCGCGCGCTGTACGCAACCCGCCGCGCGTGGTTGATCGATGCGTTGGGCAAGGTGTTCGGCGAGGCGCTGCATATTCCGCCCCGCGCGGGCGGCCTGCATGTGGTGGCCTATTGGCGCACGGCGGTCGACGATCGCGCCGTCGCACGCATGGCCGACCTGCAGGGCTTTTCCGTCCAGCCGCTGAACGACTGGAGCCCGGGCGGCCGGATGCCGCCCGGCATGCTGCTCGGCTTCACGAACCTGACGTCGGCGCAGCAGGCTTTGACCTTGGTTCGACGCCTGTATCGGCTCGTTTGCGTGTGAATCGTGTGTGGTGGATTACGCGCCGGTAGGGTGCCGGCGTGCGTGCGACTGGCGCTATGGTTTTGCGATTGTTTGACTGAGTTACTGCGACTGCCCTACGCATTGTCGACAACACATCCGTGATGTCGTCGTCCGGGTTCGTGCTTCATGGGTGGCCGGCGCCATGCTTTCCGCATTTCGACCGATCTGACTTAAGCTGCCTGGTTCGCGTCTCCGACGGCGGCTGTCGGCCAATCGCAGACGTTAGATGCGACGACTTAATTGAACCCTCGCCCACGCGGCCACGCCGCATCTGGTTGCGTGAATTCCGAATTTGCGATTGCGAGTTGGTGGTCGTTCGAACTCCTCTATCAGCCAACGATCGCGCGCCGGAGCCGCAGCACCGCGTCCCGCATATTGCCCGGCCTGGTCGCGCCGAACCCGATCACGAGCCCGGCCTCACCGCCGGCCCGGTAATGCGGCGACAGCGGCGGGGTCTGCAGCCCGAGCGCCGTCGCGGCTTCCCAAACCGGAAGATCCGCGTGCGGCGCAGCCGCGCCACGTAGCTTCGCGACGAGGTGCAGGCCGGCATCGGGCGCGCCTCCCCAATCGAGCACGTCCGTGCAGTGGCATTTGAGCGCGGCCAGCAGCGCATCCCGACGCTCCGCATAAAGCATCCGCATGCGGCGCAGGTGCGTCGCAAAATACCCTTCGCCGATGAATTCCGCGAGCGTGACCTGCAACGGCGTCGGCGATTGCCGGTCAACCAGTGCGCGGGCGTGCGCAAAAGCCCCGGCGAGTCCCGGCGGCGCGATCAGGAAGCCGATCCTCAACCCGGGCGCAAGGACTTTCGCGAACGTGCCGACATAGATCACGCGATTCGCGGCCGATTGCCGGCCGAGCGCGCGCAGCGGGTGCAGCGGCCGGCCGGCGTAGCGGTAGTCGCCGTCGCAATCGTCCTCGATGATCCAGGCGTCCGTACGCTCGGCCCAGTCCAGCAGCGCGAGCCGGCGCCGCAGGCTCATCGTCACGCCGAGCGGGTACTGATGCGACGGCGTAACCACCGCGAGGCGCGCGTCCGCGGCGAGCCGTGCACCGGCCTCGACGTCGAGGCCCTCCGCGTCGACCGGCACCGGCACCGCACGTGCGCCCGCGCTTTCGACCGCGCTGTGCCCCGCGACGAATCCCGGGTTCTCGATCCAAACCGTATCGCCCGCGTCAATCAGCAGACGCGCGGCTAGCTCGATCGCGTGCTGCGAGCCGGACGTGATCACGACGTCATCGGCATCGCACGGCAGGCCGCGCGTTACACCCAGATGTTCTGCGATCGCCTCGCGCAGCGGGCGGTATCCGGCCGGATCAGCGTAGCCGAGCTGGTCGGCGGTCGGCCGGCTGCGCCAGAAACGGGCGGACAGTCGAGTCCACGTCTCGTACGGAAACGCATCGAACGCAGGGGTGCCGGGCGCGAGCAGGCCCGGCGCGCGCGGCACCGGCGTGACC